>NZ_JIBB01000027.1:0-41172 GCF_000620525.1 Acinetobacter sp. UNC436CL71CviS28 | reverse complement strand
AATTTCCAGAGGATTGAATCGATTTTGAGTTTTCTGTGACCACGTCTACGTCTAGCGAAGGTGTTATCAGAAGCATATCGAGCTTGATAAACGTCATTGATGCTATTTCTTTTAAGCTCACGATAGATCGTACTAGGATGTCTTTTAATGAGTTCAGCAAATTTTCTGGCTGAAAAGCCTTCTTTTCTTGACTCAAGCATTAATGCAGTACGATCTTCAAAGTTAAGATGATGGTATGACAATTTTATATACTCCATAAACCCTTTAAATTAATTAGGTGGTTTATGTCGCACTTCAAGTTTTACTCTGCCCTAATTTTAAAAGAGGATCTCTGCTAGAATATTCTATTAATTGTTTTATAATTGGGTGAATAGTATTGATTAAATAGTTTCCATTAAAATAAGAAGTTAATTTTTAAAATAGAAATTTAATATTTAACTGTAAAGCAGCAGTAGGAAATTTATAAAAAATAATAGAAAAGCTATAAGCTAATATTTATAGAGTGGCTTTTAAATATTAAGAAAAAGGTAAAAATAGTGTTTTATAAAAATAAAAATGGAGCCAAGACTCCATTTTTATATAAAATTTAAAATATTAGGCTTACTTAGCGAACAACTTTTGCATGAGGGTCATGGTGCACTGTTTTACCCAGTTTAGTACCCGTATAAATTAGATAAAGTGCAGACAAACCAACCAATACATAAATAATTCGGGATAGAGCACTCATTTCACCAAAAATTGCAGCAACTAGATCAAAATTAAATGCACCAACCAGGCCCCAGTTAATTCCACCAATAATTGTTAAAGCATATGCAATCCAGTCGATTGTATTAAGTCTCATAGGTTACTCTCCAGCCATCTATTTGATATATTAATTATGAGAATTTAATTAAATTTAATATGTTGTTTTGATGCTAAAAAGCTGTTTTCTATGTTGAGCTAGTGTCATTTTATAGAGTTTAAATTTTAACTAGGTTACTTTTATTTGTACAATTAGTGTTCAATGTAAACTTATAAAAATTGAGTTTTTTAGCTATAAAAGAAATACTATTAAATATTTTATATAATTTAAATTCCTTATATAGAGTGCCTAAAGATTAAAAATTTTGGAATTTTCTATTTAAAAAATTTATCTCTAGCCAATTACTAACTTATGATCTTAAAATTAAGAGAATAAATAACTTTAAAATATTTAATGAAATTTTTTATTTTTTATATAACCCATTAAGTAAATATAAATAAATATACCAAAAATAAAAAAGGCTTATCGGAAGACTCAACTTTTCAAAATAATATCTAGAAAAATAGGCTGAATATCATTAACAGACTTTTTAAATCCTAAAAACAAGGGCCCGGGTACGGCCCTTGATTTACTGTTGCTGTTGTTGCTGCCAGCGGCGCTGTTGTAGCTTCTCACCTTCCACTTCCCGCTTATTACGTGCCGACTCATACAATTGAGTACCTTTTAGCTCAGGGGGCAAGTACTCCTGTAATACAAAATGCTCCGGATAATCGTGCGGATATAGATAATTCACTCCATAACCTTGATCTTTCATCATTTTGGTAGGCGCATTTCTTAAATGTAGGGGAACAGGCAGGTTGGCAGTTTTCTCGGCCAAGGCCAAGGCCTTATTAATTGCCAGATAAGTACTATTACTTTTCGCACTGGTAGCCAGATATACTGCTGTCTGACCTAAAATAATCCGTGCTTCAGGCATACCCACTGCCTGAACTGAACGGAAGCATTCTCCAGCCAGTAAAAGTGCATTCGGATTAGAATTGCCAATATCTTCTGATGCTGCAATCAGCATACGGCGTGCAATAAATACCGGATCTTCTCCACCTTTAAGCATCCGGGCCATCCAGTACAAAGTTGCATCCGGATCACTTCCCCGAATTGACTTAATAAATGCTGATACTAAATCATAATGCTGTTCACCGGATTTGTCGTAACGTGCGATATTCTGCTGTGCAACCTTAACCACGATGGCATTATTAATTATATTTTCAAGGCCGGGTTCAAAGGTACTGGCAATCAGATCAAGTAGATTGAGTGCCTTGCGAGCATCTCCAGCAGCAAACTGGATGAGTGCATCATATTCTTCAATCTGGATATGCCGTTCTTTTAAAAATTCATCTGTTTGAAGTGCTTTATCAAGCAAGGTTTGAATAGATTCGCTATCAAGAATATTTAAGGTATAAACCTGGCAGCGTGACAAAAGCGCACCATTTACCTCAAAAGACGGGTTCTCAGTTGTCGCTCCGATTAAGGTGATTTTACCTTTCTCTACCGCATTTAATAGCGCATCCTGCTGAGACTTGTTAAAGCGATGAATTTCGTCAATGAAAACTACAGGTGTCAGCAGATCGCCACTTTCAGCAATAATTTCCCGTAGTTCTTTAACCCCAGTATTGAGCGCTGAAAGGCTAATAAAAGGTCGATCTACAGCCTGTGCCAGAAGCAAGGCAATAGTAGTTTTACCCACACCCGGTGGACCCCAGAAAATAATAGAAGGCAAATGCCCCTGATCAATCATCTGCCGTAAAGGTGCCTGCTCACCGAGCAGATGATCCTGTCCGATAATTTCTGAGAGGTCACGTGGACGCAGACGTTCAGGTAGAGGGATTTGAGTATCTGACATATTCTTTTTGCATTACTGTATAAGCTTTTATAGTAGCGTATTTTCAGGCTGCTGCACGGCAGTTTTTAAGCAGTACTGTATATAAGTGCGGGGCAAAAATAGCAAATATTCTGGCTTAAATATCAGCTTCATACCCCGATGCTTCATGAGCCAGCCGTTAGTTTCAAAAGTTTTGCATTTTTGCCATCCTCAATAACCCAGATCGAACCATCCTGAGCTTCCTGTAATCCCCGAATACGTTCCTTCATATCAATACGCTGAATTTCTTTCGCCGGGTTTTGCTCCAGATCTACGATAATCAAAGCCTCTGAAGACAGCCCTCCAATCAGTGCCTTCCCCTGCCACTTGGGAAATTGCCGGCCTTGATAAATCAGCAGACTCGAGGGAGAAATGACAGGTGTCCAGCTTAGCTCGGGTTTTTGAAATTCAGGTCGGGTTGAATGGTCAGGAATCGCTTTACCATCATAATGGTCTCCATTGGAAACGATGGGATAACCATAGTTTTTCCCCTCTCTAATCAGGTTCAGCTCATCCCCACCTTTCGGTCCCATTTCTACGACCCAGAGCTGATTTTTAGCATCAAATGCAATCCCAAGCGGATTTCGATGTCCGAATGACCAGATCTCGGCGGTTACTCTACTCTGCTGTGCAAATGGATTATTACTGGCCGGTGTACCGTCATCGTTTAGATGCAGTACTTTCCCAAGATTAGATTTCATATCCTGTGCCGGCGTAAACTTCTGGCGCTCACCTGAGGCAATCCAGAGTTTTCCTTCATGGTCAAAAGCCAGACGATGACCATAATGGCCTTGCCCCGAAACTTTTGGTATCTGACGCCAGATTACTTCATGGTTTTTTAAAGCTGGCACTGCACTGTTCAGGTCCAGCCGGGCTCTGGCGACAGCTGCTCCCTGTCCTCCAGCACCTTTTTCCGCATAACTATAGTAAACCCACTGGTTTTGATTAAAATTTGGATGCAATACGATATCGCCCAGACCGCCTTGCCCACCGTATGCTACTTCAGGCAGACCTGTGATATTTACTGTACGTTTTGTCAGCGGGTCAAATAGCTTGAGCTGACCTTTTCGTTCAGTGACCAGTAGTCGCTGGTCAGGTAGGATAGCGAGTGCCCAAGGTTCATTAAACTGGGTAATTTGCTGTACTTTAAATATCTGTAATTGCTTAGAAGTTGAAGTCTGGTCAGCCTGTTGATGGCTTTCCGGAGTATTAGTGTGTCCCTGATTTGAATTACAGCCATACAAGGTAAACAGGCTAAAAAATAATATAGATGTTATGCGGAATTTATTGTTATACATTACTTCTCTCTTAAATTCTGACTATATTTTCCATCATACAAATGAATGAATATATCTGTCCGATTTAATCAAAGTATTGCTTTACCAAATATTTCCTTTTGATTTAATTAATTTTCAGGAAAGTTAAAGCTTATGGTTCAGGGTGCTTAAGGCCAGAAATAATTTTGCAGTTCTGAATAGTAAGGTCAGCCCGACAGGTCTGGCGCAGCTGTTGTAACTTTGTACGGAAATTTTCAAGGCGTTGAAGTTTTTGTTCAATATGTCCCAAATGATCTTCTAGCAGTTGATCAACTGTATTGCACTGTTGATACGGCTTTTTCAACAGTTCAGTCAGCTGTCCAATTTCTTTAAGTGACATTCCCAGTTCACGGCAATGCCGGATAAAGATAAGCTGTTCAAGCGCAGTGTCATCATAATAACGATAGTTATTATTACCCCGTAATGGCAGCGAAAGCAGATTTTTCTTTTCATAAAAGCGAATACTGTCTACCGAAATTTTACTTTTCCTAGCCAGTTCACCAATCGAATACAGCATACGTTCCCCTCTTGACTCTGGAGTTACTCCAGACTTTTTAATTATTCTATCTGATCTTTCAGGAGTTGAATAATGGCAGGTTGCTGTAGTTGTCAGGAAACACAGGCCAAAAGCCGTAAATTCAGAAATGCGCTGTGGATAGCCCTATTTTTAAATTTCACTATGTTTATTGTTGAGGTTACAGGTGGAGCACATACAGGTTCCACTTCACTCTGGGCTGATGCACTGGATTTTGCAGGAGATTCTTTCAATTACCTGATTTCTATTTTCGTACTGGGTCTTGGATTATACTGGCGCGCAACAGCTGCCCTGCTAAAAGGACTGATGATGCTGGTTTTTGCTTTCATTGTTCTGGGCAAAGTGGTCTGGTCCTATATACATAGTGTACCGCCAGAAGCAATTACTATGGGTATTATTGGTACACTGGCACTGATCGCTAATATCCTGACTGCCCTGATTCTATATGCTTTTCGGGATGGCGAAGCCAATATGAAGTCTGTGTGGCTGTGCAGTCGTAATGATGCGATTGGTAATATAGCGGTAGTTCTGGCTGCTGTAGGCGTATTTGGAACACAGCAGGTCTGGCCAGATTTAATTGTAGCCTTAATTATGATTTTACTTGGCTTAAGCTCCAGCCTTACTATTATCCGGACCTCATGGAAAGAACGGATTCAGGCCAAGCTCGGATGAGATAGAATAAAAGAGAAGCTTGAGATACTTCTCTTTTATTTTTAATTTAACGTACCCAGCGCACGATATATTCTTCTATCTGGTCTTCCTCAATGTCCAGTTCAGAAATACAGCGGCCGGCTGCTGATTTTTTGGCTTTCATCACACTTTGGCGACTGCCGGTATTCAAATAGTGCCATGAAGGTAAATTTTTACCTTCAGACAGACGGCGATAAGCACAACTCGGAGGTAACCAGTGAATTGTAGCGAGCTTTTCTGGAGTCAGCTGGATACAGTCAGGAACCTGCTGTTTCCGGTTGGTATAATCACTGCACCGCGCTGTCTTGCAGTCCAGTAATTTACAGGCAACTTTGGTATAGGCAACCTCTTGAGTCTCTTCATCTTCAAGTTTGACCAGACAACACAAACCACAGCCATCACAAAGCGCTTCCCACTCTTCCGGGCTAAGTTGTTCAAGTGGATAGACTTTCCAAAACTGTGGACGCAACGGCTTCACCATAATACTTCATACAAATTTACTACCTGAACAGTATATCATTGTGTGTTTTGACTTTTAAAAAATACATCTCTCACAAATCATTTACTTAACGCAATACCTGGTATAATTTTTAAACACAAAGCTCACACTTATATTTTATTTTGCTCTCTATACTAAAAACACATTAATAAAAAATTATGGAGATAAATTATGTTTCGTTGGGCGATTATTTTTGCGGTGATTGCACTAATTGCAAGTCTGTTAGGTTTTGGTGGCGTAGCAGGCTTATCTAAAGACTTTGCAGTGATTCTGCTTGTGATTGCAGTTATTCTGGCAATCGTTGGTTTTATCTCACGCGGCCGAGTATAAATATATATTCATCGTGTTATAAAAAAGAAGGATTTATCCTTCTTTTTTATTTTTTCATCTTATTAAAAACATAAATTTTCACATTTCTTCTTTTATATTCTTTTTCTTTTCAGTCATTTTAAATATTTTTTATGATTTAATCAGGTCATTCTCTTAAGTTTATACAAGGATTGATCAGAATGACTTCAACAATCAAAACCCGCGAAATTCATTATAACGTAGCAGATGGTACCAATTTAGTTGGCTATTTTGCTGCGCCAGAATCTGATGCACCAGTAGCGGGTGTGATTGTAGCGCCAGAATGGTGGGGCAGAACTGAATATACTGAACAACGTGCCCGTGAGCTGGCTGAGCATGGTTATGCTGCACTTGCAATTGATATGTATGGTGACAAAAAGGTAACTATCGACGCGGGCCAAGCCAATGAATGGATGACCCAAACTTTTCAGGATCCGGACACAATAGTGACTCGTGCGTCAGCTGGCCTAAAGGCTTTGGCTGAACAAAATGAAGTAAATCCGGATAAACTGGCAGCAATAGGCTTTTGCTATGGGGGCAAGGTCGTCCTTGATCTGGCACGCTCAGGTGCACCACTTAAAGCCGTTGCTACTTTTCACGGTAATCTCTCTGCAAAAGAGCCGGCACAGCCTGGAAAAATTCAGGCTGAAGTTCTGGTATTGCACGGTGAACTCGACAGCATGGTCACTCTAGATGATGTAGCCAGTTTCAAGCAGGAAATGCAGGCAGCGGATGTAGAGCATGATGTTATTGTATTTGAAGCAGCAAAACATGGTTTTAGTAATCCATTAGCCGATGAACGTGCCCGGGCCAATGGAGTAGATCTGGGCTATAACGCAGAAGCAGAGCGACAAAGCTTAAAGGCCATGTATGATTTGCTACAACGTCACCTTTAACCTATAAAAGATTAAAACCGCAGTAAGGTGCTGATTACCTTACTGCATAGATTCAACCTATAAATAAAACGATGAGGGTATAATCATGATTGAAAATAATTGTCCATATTGTGACTTTGATGAATATGATGTGATTGATAAAAATGACTTTGGTGCCATTTTGCCTGAGCCAAAACCGTTATCTAAGGGACATTCTGTTATTATTCCCCTGCGCCATATCAGTTCATTTTTCGATGTCACTGATAAAGAACGTAAAAGTCTGATGTCGCTTCTGGAACTGGCGCGTAATGAACTTAAAATTCGTCATCAGCCTGAAGGTTTCCATATCGGCTTTAATGATGGTTCTGTCTTTGGAGAAGCTTCCCAGCATCTCCATATCCATATTATTCCACGCTATGCGGGTCAGGCTTTAAGACTGGACGAGCGCTGGGGAATACTGGACGAAGAATAAATGAGTAGATGATGCCTAGGGCATCATCTTTTATCCTGGTTACTGGGTTTAATGATTTCTGCCGTTTACTATAACGGTGCTATTTATCTTTAATACTTAATCTTTAAGCTGTTTAAAACACCTGCCATGAAACAGCCTTTTTCCAACTAAAAAATCTATTCTCGCTGTAGTTCAGCTATAATCTCTAGGTAATTCTTGCCTGAAATTTATATGTCCGAATTTTCCTTTTCACATGCTTTACTTGAATGGTTTGATGTTCATGGCCGGCATGATCTGCCTTGGCAAGTCAGTGATGATCCCTATAAAGTCTGGGTTTCAGAAATTATGCTTCAACAAACCCAGGTCAAGACTGTGCTGCAATATTTCGAACGCTTTATCCAGCGGTTTCCTACTGTAAATGACTTGGGACTGGCTAGTTGGGATGAAGTAGCCCTATACTGGGCTGGGCTGGGCTATTATGCACGTGCCCGAAATCTGCATAAAGCAGCTGGAATAGTTAGCTGTGAAGGCAAATTTCCAGACAGTCTTGAGGGCTGGATTGCTTTGCCCGGTATAGGCCGCTCGACAGCAGGCGCATTAATGTCACTCGGATTGCGCCAGTATGGTGTCATTATGGATGGCAATGTTAAACGGGTACTGGCACGCTTTTTTGCAATTGAAGAAGATTTGAGCCAGCCGGTACAGGAACGCAGACTCTGGAAACTGGCAGAAGAGCTATGTCCGACTGAACGTAACCATGATTATACGCAAGCTATCATGGATCTGGGTGCTACCATTTGTACCCCCAAAAAACCGTTATGCCTTTACTGCCCGATGCAGCAGCACTGTCTTGCCCATCAGCAGGGATTAGAAACTGAATTGCCTTATAAAAAACCAAAAAAGCCTGTGCCGCTGAAACAGGGCCATATCTTATTATTGCAAAGCCAAGACCAATGGTTATGGCAGCAGCGGCCAGCTAGCGGTCTCTGGGGCGGCTTGTATTGTCTGCCTATAATTGAAGATAAGCAGCAGTTTTCTCAGCTGCTGGCACAATATGGTTTAAAGCAGAAACAAGCGCCCATTCAGTTTACACATGGCTTCACTCATTTTACCTGGCTGCTGGATACCTATCTGTTCCACGTGGAACCAGAACAACGTGAGTTTCTACAGACTGAACTGGGTGGTGAATGGCTGAGCCCTGAACAGGCTCTAATGCGTGGTCTGCCAACGGCTATGAAAAAATTGATTCAGCTTATCGAGTGATGACATACTGGTTACTGTCATTTTATAAACTTATTTAATCAAGGAAGTCGTGTGTCACGTTTTGCCGGTTATATTTTTTTAAGTTTGTGTTTTATCTTGATAGCGGCCTGTACCTCTGCGCCGAAAAAACCTTCTGCCCTACCCGCTGCCCAAGTAAGTAAACTTCATCGTATGCAGCTTGCTCCGCGTTTGCCGGTTCCAGTGAAGAGTATGGAGCGTCAACAACTCAGTGATACCTGGGGAGTGTCACGTAGTAAAGGACGCACTCATGAAGGTATTGATATTATGTCTCCACGCGGTACAAAAGTTTATAGTGCCACAGAGGGGCTGATCGCAGATCTGCGCAATAACAATCTTGGAGGTAAAGTCATCTGGATTTTGGGACCAGGTGGCAGCTGGCACTATTATGCCCATCTTGATGGGCACAAGCGAGGTCTGGAAGTCGGTGATTATATTAAAAAGGGACAGCTCATCGGTTACGTAGGCAATACTGGTAATGCCCGTCATACAGCCCCTCATCTTCATTATGGAATTTATCTGCAAGGCAAAGGTCGTGGTGCAGTGAATCCTTATCTGTATCTGCGTTAGGAAAAAAATATGTCAGAAGCTTTAATTCAACGGCTGGTCGAGTTTGCAGAATCTGGAAACCAGCAGAAAATTGTGCTGGCCGGACAGAGTTACCAGGGCTGGATAATGGAAATTACTGAAGATGCGCTGATGATCAGCACAGGTTTTAATGATAAGAATGGTAAAGATTTCTGGTTAAAGTTTGACGATCTTGCTATTGCCGAACTATATTTTTGGAATAATCTTACCAGTGAGTGGATAAGATTTACTATTTAATGACCTTAAGTTAAACCACTCAGGGAGCACCATGATGACCCCTCAGCGCTGCGGATGGTGCTCGGATGACCCGCTTTATATTGCCTATCATGACCAAGAGTGGGGAAAACCTGAATATGATGAGCAACGCCTATTTGAAATGCTGTGTCTGGAAGGTCAGCAAGCCGGCCTCTCTTGGATTACCGTTTTAAAAAAACGCCAGGCTTATCGGCAGCATTTTTTTCAATATCCAATTGCTAAGATTGCCAGCTTGAGTGATGAGCTGTTACAGCAAAAAATGCAGGATTCAGGTCTTATCCGTCACTTGGGCAAGTTGAAGGCTATTCGTGACAACGCAGTTGCCTGGCAAAAACTTAAAGCTGAAGTCGGTGACGTAGGCCTCTGGTTATGGCAAGTTGTCGATGGTCAACCTTTATATCGAAATGTAACAGATTTTCGTCAGGCTCCTGCCCAGACAGAGACCAGTCTTGCACTTTCAAAAACTTTAAAAAAATATGGTTTCAAATTTGTTGGACCGACGACCTGTTATGCTTTTATGCAGGCAGTCGGTATGGTTGATGATCATGAAAATAGCTGTAAATTTAAGTCTAAGCCAAACATCCGCTTTTCTGCCAAGGAGTTGTTATGAGTCAGAAGAATACTATTCGTGCCTATGCTGCCATGCAGCCAGGTGCAGCACTGGTTCCCTATGAGTTCGATGCCGGTGATTTACAGCCACATCAGGTTGAAGTCAAGGTTGAGTACTGTGGCTTGTGTCACTCTGATATTTCAGTACTAAATAATGACTGGGGCAGTTCGGTTTATCCGGTTGTGGCTGGTCATGAAATTATCGGTACAATTATTGGCTTAGGCTCAGAAGCCAGAGGCTTGCAACTGGGTCAACGTGTGGGTATCGGCTGGACAGCAGAAAGCTGTCAGCATTGTGATTACTGTATTGCCGGCGATCAGGTAATGTGTAATGGTGGTTCTAAAGCGACTATTGTTGACCATGCTGGCGGTTTTGCTGAAAAAGTTCGTGCCGACTGGCAATGGGCGATTCCTCTTCCCGATGATCTGGATCCACAAAGTGCCGGCCCCCTGCTCTGTGGCGGTATTACTGTATTTGACCCCTTATTAAAACATCAGATTCAATCTGTACATCATGTCGGTGTTATCGGAATTGGGGGCTTGGGCCATATGGCCATCAAGCTGCTTAAAGCATGGGGCTGCGAAATTACTGCTTTCACTTCCAGTCTGGATAAAACACCCGAGCTGATTGAAATGGGTGCAGATCACGTAGTAAACAGCCGTGATTCTGCGGCACTTAAAGACCAATACGGCAAGTTTGACTTATTGCTCAGTACCGTTAATGTCAGTCTGGACTGGAAATCCTATCTACACACACTGGCACCACATGGTACCGTACATATGTTGGGACTCACCCTTGAACCGATGCAGGTACCAGTAGGAACCCTTATTGGAGGGAACAAATCAGTGACGGGCTCACCCACCGGTTCACCGGCGGCTTTGCGTCAGTTACTCAAGTTTGCAGCACGTAAAAATATTGCTCCACAGATTGAACTGTTTCCAATGTCACAGATTAATGAAGCTATTGAACGCCTGCACTCAGGTCAAGTACGTTACCGGGTGGTTTTAAAAGCAGATTTTGACTAACTGTCTGTGTTATCAAGTTTTTGTTTTACCCATTCTGCCAGTTTATCAATTGACTGGCAGATCTCATGACTTAAGCCATGTCCGGCATTTAAACGGATAAAATGCCGGTAGCGCCGGTCTTCTCCAAATACTTCTCCCGGTACAATGTTAATACCATGCCGCTGTGCAAAATGATACATTTCTAGTCCGTCAATCTGTACCGGAAATTCCAGCCACAGGGCATAACCACCCTCAGGCTGACTTAGACCGATTTTAACGCCTTGAAAAGCCTTTAAAATATATTCCTGATATTGTCTTACCTGCTGCATAAGACGGGGGCGTAAACTATTTAAATGTTCACGGTAACTGCGGCTATATATCAGATCGGCCAGTGCAAGCTGCAATGGTGTATTGACGATGGCATTTCCATTTAATAACCCGATTCTAAAAGACTGTAGCTGCTGGCTGATACATACCCACCCAATGCGGTAAGCAGATGATAAAGACTTGGAAACTGAACCGCAGTAGATGACATAACCGGCCTGATCCCAGTACTTAATAGGTAATGGTCGTTCCAGATTAAAGCCGCATTCAGCATAAATATCATCTTCAATCACATAACAGCGGTAGCGTTCTGCCAGCTGTGCAATCTGTGCCTTTTCTGTATTGGTCAGACAGTAGCCAAGCGGATTCTGGTAATTCGCAGTCATCAGACAGGCCTTTACCTGCCCGCTTTGCATCATCTGTTCCAGCCGGTCCAGATCAACGCCTGCATGACTGGCCGGTATTTCGATAATTTTACGCTTCAGACTGGCCAGTAGCTGTAACTGGCCATTAAAACTTGGGGTTGGTACCAGAATGCTATCACCCACTTCAGTAAGCTGCTGAATAATGAGTGATAATGCAGGCATACAGCCACTGGTAATTAAAATATCTTCTGGCTGAATATACAGGCCATCTTCTGCCCAGTGTTCGCTTAAAGCCTGACGTAACTTTTTATGGCCCTGCCGGTCACTGTATAGAAAGTCTTCCGGCTGGCTATGCTTGAGCGCACGCTGAATCGAACGGCGCAAAGCCTCTACAGGTACCAGTTGTGGTGATAGCTGGATAGCCCCCAGATGTACTAAATTAGTCTGAATGGAAGCCTGCTGTATTTCAATTTGCAGTTCAAGATTACTGACATCACGCGGTCTGGACTGGAAATCTAAATGACGGGGTAACGGGTTTTGTAATGACTGCCCTTTCACAAAATAGCCAGATCTGGGCCGTACATAAATTAAGCCTTGAGCTTCCAGTAATTCATAACAGCTTTGTGCAGTGCTCAGGCTCACTTCATGCTGCCGGGCAAAATCCCGAAGAGAACTGAGCCGCTGATCGGCTTTTAAAGCTTGGCTGTGAATTTTTCCGGCCAGCTGACTGGCAAGAAGTTGGTAGTGAAATGCCATATCTGTACTGCTTTTTTAAATTTTTTTGTGTCTGTAATGCTCTATAGCATAGGTTTAAGCTGAAAAAAATTAAAATTGAGC
Organism: Acinetobacter sp. UNC436CL71CviS28; assembly: GCF_000620525.1. Taxonomy (NCBI): domain Bacteria; kingdom Pseudomonadati; phylum Pseudomonadota; class Gammaproteobacteria; order Moraxellales; family Moraxellaceae; genus Acinetobacter; species Acinetobacter sp. UNC436CL71CviS28. The sequence goes on along the minus strand of NZ_JIBB01000027.1, from coordinate 28,534 downwards.
AAAACTTGATGAAAACTTGTACTTTATTATTTATTTGTCTATGGCTAGCAGCTTGTCAGCCACAATATCAGCAGAATACTTCTCAAAATGCACTGTGTCAGTCATTAATTGGAGGTTATTTAAAAATGCAGTCACTGCCTGGCTATCAGCTCTGGAAAATTACAGCACTCCCTTCCAGCACAGAGTGGCATTATCTTTATAAGAAACCTACTGAAAACGGGCTGATTATGACAGGTCTACTTCAGCCTAAAATCGAGTTTGTCTGTTCACAACAGCAGCAGCATTTACGACTCGAATTATTGCAGACATCCAGACAGCTCAGGCTCCCATTATTTGAGCTCCGTTTGCCTGTGCCAGCCTCTCAGGTAAATGGTTCAAAATGAAAACCCGAGCTTAATTCCTGTACCAGATATTCGATCAGTAGCCTGACCCGTTTTGGTAAATGTTCCTGCTGATAATAAACCGCATGAATAGGCTGATAATGTAATTCAATCTGGTCTTCAAACAAGGCAACTAGTCTGTTCTGGGCCAGATCCTGACCCACCAGAAATTCAGACAGGCAGGTAATTCCATGATGCAACAGGGCCAGCTGCCGTACAGTCTCACCATTAGATGCCCGAATTGGTGCAGTTGCGGTAAAGTATTCATTACCCAGTTTGAGAGGCCAAGTGTTCAAATGCTTGGGAGAACTAAACCCGATTAACTGATGCTGCAATAGCTCCCCAGCAGTTTGTGGAGTGCCATACTGTTCCAGATAAGCGGGGCTTGCAACTATATATAAGCGGCTTTGAGTGAGTAAACGAGCATGCAGACTTGAATCATTCAGCTGACCAAAACGGATAGCCACATCGGTCCGATGTTCTAAAAGGTCAATAATCTGGTCATGGCTGTTCAGTTCAATTTCAATATATGGATAGCGCTGCATAAATTTCTGCATGAGTGGAGCAATTACATGCAGCACAAAGGGGGTGGCCGAATCGATCCGGATTTTACCGGAAACCTCGTGGTCAGATTTAAGCAGCAGCTCTTCAGCATCGTTCAGCTCATTGATAATCTTGCGTGCACGCTCTAGAAACAGTTGGCCTTCCTGTGTCAGCGAGAGCTTGCGGGTAGTACGTTCCAGTAACGTAACGTTTAACTTACTCTCCAGACGCTGCAAAATACGGCTTAATCCAGAAGTTGACTGGCCGAGCTGTTCAGACGCCTTAACAATCGAACCACTATCCACAATACTGACAAAAACCTGCAGCTCTTCAAAAGTAGATTTCATCACATCCAATTAATGACAAATTAACAATAATATTTTGCAGATTATCTACTTTTTTAGCAACAAAGCTTCCGACAAAATAATCTTAACTATTTAAAAATATGATCGAGGTTACGATGATTATTCCTAAAATCGGTGTAGGTACCTTTCGCCTGTCTGGCCAAGCCGTCATTGATTCAGTCAGCCAGGCACTCGACGTTGGATACCGGGCGATTGATACAGCCCAGATTTATGGTAATGAAGCAGAAGTCGGTACAGCCATAAAGCAAAGCAAGGTCTCCCGACAGGAGCTTTTCTTAACCACCAAGATCTGGACTGGAAATTATGCACCAGAACGGATGATTGCCAGCCTGAAGGACAGCCTGCACAAGTTACAGACAAATGCTGTGAACTTGACACTCATTCATTGGCCAGCACCCGGTCTGGGCTACTCTGCTGCTGAACTGGTGCAGAGCCTGTATCAAGCCAAAAAGCTGGGACTCACCGAACATATTGGTGTGTCCAATTTCAATATTGCCCAGACAGAAGAGGCGATTGCAGCAGTTGGACCAGACCAGATTGTAACCAACCAGATCGAGCTAAGCCCTTATTTGCAAAACCGTACATTAGTACAATATCTGCAGAGCCAGAATATACAGGTTACCTCTTATATGACACTGGCTTATGGCAAGGTGCTGCAAGACCCTGTTCTTATGCGTATTGCAGCCTTACATGAAGCGAGTACCGCCCAGATTGCCCTGGCATGGGCCATGCAGCAGGGCTTTTCAGTAATTCCATCTTCTACCAAGCGTGAGCACCTGCTCAGTAATCTAGAAGCCCAGAAAATTCTGCTGAGCCATGAAGAAATGCAGCAAATCGCCGAACTTGAACGTAATGGACGGGAAATCAGTCCGGAGCAGCTGGCACCAGCGTGGGATTAAGTACGGATGAAAATTAATTTTCCGCTGCTTGCCCTTGCAGTCGGTGCGTTTGCGATTGGTACAACCGAATTCTCGCCAATGGGACTGTTACCTGATATTGCCGGGGATCTTGATGTTTCTATTCCGAGAGCTGGTATGCTGATTACTGGTTATGCGCTGGGCGTAATGCTTGGCGCTCCAGTGATGACTTTATGGTTTAGCAGCTTTAGCCGCCGTAAGGCACTTATTCTACTTATGGCTATTTTCACTATAGGTAATTTGCTGACAGCAGTTTCTACCAGTTATATGAGTCTGATGGGTGCACGTCTTATCACCAGTTTAAACCACGGTGCATTTTTTGGAATCGGGTCTGTAGTAGCCGCCAGTGTCGTTCCGGTCCATAAACAGGCCAGCGCAGTAGCAGCTATGTTTATGGGTTTGACTGTTGCCAATATTGGTGGTGTCCCTCTGGCAACCTGGGTTGGACAAAATATTGGCTGGCGAATGTCCTTTCTGGCAATTACCGGTCTTGGTCTGCTGACGATGCTATCTTTATGGAAAGCCTTACCTAAAGACCATAGAGGTAGCAGGCCTGATGTAAGAGCTGAGCTGAAAGTATTGACACGCAGGCCGGTCGTACTGGCAATGCTGACCACAGTATTGGCCTCTGGTGCAATGTTTACCCTGTATACCTATATTGCCCCGAGCCTGGTTGAATTTACCCAGGCATCTCCAGGATTCATTACCTTGATGCTGGTACTGATTGGTATAGGTTTCTCGATCGGCAATCATTTAGGCGGAAAATTTGCTGACCTGTCTCTGGACAAAACCCTAATCGGTTTCTTTGTATTGCTGATCGTCAGTATGCTGCTCTTTCCGTTACTGGCAAAAAATCCACTGGGGGCAGCAGTCGGACTGGTGATCTGGGGCATAGCCACCTTTGCTCTGGTACCCCCTTTACAGATGCGGGTAATGTCAGCCGCTCATGATGCACCAGGACTTGCGTCCTCAGTTAATATCGGGGCATTTAATCTGGGTAATGCGCTTGGCGCTGTAGCGGGTGGTGCCGTACTTAGCATGGGCTGGAGTTATATGGCAGTGTCGGTCAGTGGCGCAGTACTGAGCATAGTAGGCCTGCTTCTGGTATTCATCCAGAGGAAAGGACAACAGCCTTCCATAGCCTGTGAATCATAAGTGTTATCAATTTCAGCCTGTAAGGCAGGCTGAAATAACGTTATTGAATAGCTACAGGAAGTTTGGCATTGATATACATAGGCCGTTCAAGCTCGGATCGCATGATTTTAAGCATTTGGTAAGGCTGCTGTTCCACAAATATGTTCATAAAACTGATGGGCAAACTGCCTTCCGGGTTTACATATCCCATTGTGGTGACTTTAACTTTATTTGCACCTAAACGCTGAAAAGTCCAGTCCCCCTGATAGTCTTGAAGACGTATATAGTCAGGCTGACTAAAACGGGAGTCTGCCATACCCCGGTTACGGATATTCACTGTACCATTACGCTCTCTAGTAATTTTACTTTGAATAATAAGGTCACGATCTTTAAGCGGAAAAGGTAAGTCCATTACCACATGCAGCAAAAATTCTCCAGCTTGATCATCTCGGTTTAATATACTGATTTTCCCCATATATGGGACCCATTGTTGGGCACGCTCAACATCCATAATCAGCGCAACAGCCCGTTCCAAGGGTACATTAAATACTGTCTCTGCCTTATAGGATGCAGCCGGGTTGCGAGACATCTGGTAAGTCCAGACTTTGATATTCTGTTTATTAATTTTTAGTCTGGCCTGCTCTGCCGAGGTAAATTGAGTAATTAACAGACTCAGTAACATCAAGCAAATATTGAATATAGTTTTCTTTCTCATTTTTATTTTTCATACTTTTTATATAAGTGTAATCAGGCCCCTTTCTTCCTGAAAAGGGCCATTAGCGCTACATCTGGATATCATTGAATCCAAGCACATCTTTCATATCATATTTACCTGCTTCACGTCCAACGACCCATGCGGCTGCACGTACTGCACCGGCGGCAAAATTCATCCGGTTGGTTGCCTTATGGGTCACTTCGACACGCTCACCTTCCCCGATAAACATGACAGTATGCTCACCAACAATATCGCCACCACGAATAGTTTCAAAGCCAATGGTCTGACGCTCACGTGGGCCAGTATGGCCTTCGCGGCCATAAACTGCCACTTCTTTTAAATTACGGCCCAAGGTATCCGCAATCGCTTCACCCATCATGAGCGCAGTACCCGATGGAGCATCGACTTTATGACGGTGATGTGCTTCAATCACTTCAATATCAACTGTATCACCAAACACTTTTGCTGCAAGCTCGAGCAGTTTGATCGACACATTGACTCCAACTGAATAATTGGCTGCATAAACTACAGGTGTCTGGCTAGCACTTTCTTCCAGTACGGCTTTTTGTTCATCATTCATGCCAGTGGTTCCAATGACCATTGCTACCCCTGCTTCACGGCAAAGTTTCAAGTGCTGTTCAGTGGCAGCAGGTGCAGTAAAATCAATGATTACATCACAATCATTAAGCACGTCAGCCAGCTGACCAGATACTTTGACTCCCAGCGTACCAATACCTGCCAGCTCACCCGCATCGGCTCCTACCAGTGAGCTCTCTGGACGCTCTACTGCTGCTGCCAGCTGGTAACCTGCCTGCTGGACAGCCTGAACCAGAATCCGGCCCATACGGCCACCTGCACCTAAAACACCAATACGTGGAGTTGCTGACATAACATTTTCCCTGCAGTCATCTTTAAAATTGCTCTACTATAACAAAACTCTTCCCGCTCTCTGAAACTTGTCTGGAAAAATTATGGCTTAAAGTTCCTTTATAAAAATGAACCATTAAGAAAACAAGCAGTTCAAAGAAGAAGCAATATTTTTAGCTCATTCATGACTTTATTTATCCAGTTAACTGCTGAAAAATATTAAAAAATGTTCAGACAATTTCGTATTTTTCACAATTCTTTAAACAAGCAGGCGCAGACTAGCCAGCACCATTGGGTGTCATCAAATAAGGAAAAGATATGCGCTTTCACTTTACGGGTTTGGGAATCGTTTTAATACTGTGTACGGGTGCAGTCTGGGCTGAGCCGGTAGTTCAAGCGGGCGATACACTGGCAAATTTATCTACAGCACGCATCACGACGACTCTGCGCCAGACCTCTTTACCGTCTGGGACAGTACAGGTTCAGAATGAAACAGCTACAAGTATTGCAGTCGAGGAAATTGACACTATTATGCCCGATGAGCAGACAAGTAGAATACAGGAACAGTCTTCTGCGGCACAGGTTACCCAGCAGAGTATACTCCAGGCCTCTACCTCAGCCACTGGGCAGGAAGAACTGGTAAGCTGGAATGATATTGATGCCATACAGCCAGAATAAACCTGTGACTAAACAGACAGGTTTGTTAAGTATTCCAGATTATTTTAAATAAGAAAAAGCAGCTATGAAGAAAAGCTCCTCAATAGCTGCCTTTTATCTCAGAGCACCTGCTTAGTCAAACAGGCGATCAAAGAATGACTTTTTCTTCGGTGAAGACGTACTGTCTTCACCATCAAAAGAGGCCTGCAATTCTTTTAGCAGTTCACGTTGATGGCTGGTCAGATTGACCGGAGTTTCAATCACGATACGGCAAAGCAGATCGCCTACCATGCTGCTTCGTACCGGACGTACGCCTTTACCCCGTAAACGGAACAGCTTTCCGGTCTGGGTACCTTCAGGAATTTTCAGACTTACACGGCCTTCAAGTGTAGGAATCTGGATTTCCTTGCCAAGCGCTGCATCAGCAATGCTGACAGGCACATCCATATACAGATCAGCCCCATCACGCTGGAAGATTTCATGCTCACGCACTACGACTTCAACATAGAGGTCACCTGACTGGCCATCACGAATAGCTTCGCCCTTGCCACTCAGACGTACCCGGTCACCATTATCCACACCTGCAGGAATCGTCACTTCTAATGTTTGCTGACGATCTGCGACACCTGAACCATGACATGCATGGCATGGGTTTTTAATAATTTTGCCTTGGCCACGACATGTGCCACAAGTTTGTTGTACAGAGAAGAAACCTTGCTGCATACGCACTTGTCCTGAACCGTGACAAGTTTTACAAGTTTCTACATCTTTTGGATTTTTAGAGCCTTTACCATCACACACATCACATGGTGCTGGAGCAGTAAAGGTAATTGTTTTTTTAACCCCTTTTACAGCTTCCTCAAGGGTAAGTTCCATTACATAGCGTAAATCTGAACCGCGACGTTGGCGTTGCTGACGTCCGCCGCCACCAAACGCTCCACCAAAGATATCACCGAACTGGCTAAAAATATCTTCTGCACTGAAACCGCCAAAGCCACCACCAGCGCCACCAAAGCCGCCTTCAAACGCATTATGTCCCATACGGTCATACATGCTGCGTTTTTCGCTGTCCGATAAAATCTCATAAGCTTCAGAAGCTTCTTTAAATTTTTCTTCAGCCTCGGCATTGTCAGGGTTTCTGTCAGGATGATATTTCATCGCCAATTTACGATAGGCTTTTTTAATCTCATCATCACTTGCGGTTTTTGAAACGCCTAAAACCTCATAATAATCACGTTTAGCCATGTTTGGCGGTGCTCCTCACGGAAATTTTATCAATACTCTATTGCCGACTAAATGGGGGGCTTTAGCCGAATTTACAAGGGGAAAACTTTCAAAAAACAGATATATTAAAAAACTGCCTTATTTTTTAAATATTTAGACAAGCCTTTTAACCATGCATTTAATAAAAATAACCAGGCAATAGCACTAAAAACTACACCAGCAACTGTTGAAGCCGTTACCCAAAGGTTGCTATCCCATGCAAAAAAGAAGAGAGGAATAAACCAGACCACAGCAAAAACTGACATGAGGAGGAATAGAATACCATTGCGCATAATCCATAGCGCATGAGCATGAATCCAAACTTCCGCATCATCCACAACAGCTACTTTACGAGCGACCAGATAAGCAAAGGCCGCAAAAATAACCGTAAACAATGCAAGAAACATGAACGCATAAGAAATTACAATATAACGGCGATGCTGTTCGATATGGTCTTGCCTCATGGATTCTCTGACCTCATTCATTGCATGCATCAGTTATTTTTATGCAATGAAATTTGCTGTGTTATTTTGTGTAAAAGATAAGGTGCTACTATATTGAAGTTTTCAATATTTCGCACCTCATATTCAGCAAAAATTACTGCATATTTACGGTTTTTTCACCTTAAACCATGCTGCATATAAAGCTGGCAAGAAAAATAGTGTTAACAGCGTCGCAATAATCAGTCCACCCATAATCGCTACAGCCATCGGACCGAAAAAAATACTGCGTGATAGGGGGATCATGGCCAGAACCGCCGCCAAGGCCGTCAGAATAATAGGACGGAAACGCCGAACCGTCGCATCAATAATGGCATTCCAGCGATCATGACCGGCCTGTATGTCCTGCTCGATCTGGTCAATCAGGATCAGAGAGTTACGCATAATCATGCCAGACAGGGCAATCGTGCCCAGCATGGCAACAAAACCAAATGGTTTATTAAACAAAAGTAAGAATAAAACAACGCCAATTAAGCCTAATGGTGCAGTCAAAAATACAATTGTTGCCCGAGACAAACTCTTCAGCTGAATCATGAGTAATGTCATGACCACTGCCAAAAAGAGTGGCATACCGGCATTGACCGAACTTTGTCCGCGTGCCGACTCTTCCACTGTTCCCCCCACTTCAATGAGGTAGCCACTTGGCAGCTCAGCGCGTAACTTGTCCATTGATTCAGCTAACTCACCAACAACAGTAGCTGGCTGTAAATTGGTACGAATATCTGCACGAACAGTAATTGTCGGTAACCGATTCCGGTGCCAAATCAGACCATCTTCAAATTTGTATTCAATTTTCGCAATCTGGGCTAGAGGCACAGTTGTTCCATTCGCTGTTGGTACTGCAAGGCTCGCCAGTGAAGCTACTTCAACGCGCTCAGCTTTATCACCACGTAATCGGATTTCGATCAGCTCACGCTTTTCACGATACTGTTCAATTGCGCTACCTGTAATTGAGGCGTTCAAGAAGTTAGCTAAATCGAGACTGGACACACCCATTTGTCGCGCACGGTCTTGATCAATTTGAATGGAAATAATCTTGCTTGGCTCGCCCCAATCCAAATGCACATTGGTGGTATTCGGGTTTTCACTAATTACTCTAGCAACCTGCTGTGCTTCTTTACGTACCAGATTTAAATCTTCACCTGAAACCCGGTACTGAATCGGATATCCGACCGGAGGCCCATTTTCCAGTAATGACACACGAGTACGGACTTGTGGGAGTAACTGCTTAATTTGGGTTTCTAACGAACGGCGAATTTCATCACGATCATCAAGCGACGATGCCAAAACAACAAACTGCGCAAAGCTGGCTTGCGGTAATTGCTGGTCTAGAGGTAAATAAAAACGTGGTGAACCTGTACCGACATAGGCTACATAATTATCAATACCTTTTTGTTTAGACAGGAATTGTTCAACTTTTTTCACCGCTTGCTCTGTAGCGGTTAACGATGCGCCTTCTTCGAGTTTTAAATCGACTAAAATTTCAGCGCGGTTTGAAGGCGGGAAAAACTGCTGTGGCACCATCTTAAACATGAGTACAGACAGCACAAAAATCCCCACCGTTGTTGCAATCACGGTTTTACGGTAGGTCACACAAAACTCGACCATTTTCCGAAAACGTAAATAGAAACTAGATTGATAAGGATCGTAATGATGGTCCTGTGAAATGGCCACACTTTGCGGTTGCGGTTTTTTAGTTATTCTTGCCCATAAACGGACATACCAAGGTGCTTGATGACCTGTCTTGGTAAAATCAGGTAGTAGTTTTTCACCCAAATAAGGTACAAATAAAACTGCGGCAACCCAAGACACCAATAAAGCAATCGTCACGACCTGAAAGATAGAGCGTGTGTATTCACCTGTACTGGACTGAGCCGTAGCAATAGGTAAAAAGCCTGCGGCGGTAATTAATGTCCCCGTCAACATCGGAAATGCTGTTGTTTTCCATGCAAATCCGGCGGCCTTAATTCGGCTATACCCCTGCTCCATCTTAATGGCCATCATCTCGACCGCAATAATGGCATCATCTACAAGCAAACCCAAAGCTAGAATTAGGGCACCAAGCGAAATCTTGTGCAGACCGACATCAAATAAATTCATGCCAGCAAAAGTCATTGCTAAAACCAAAGGAATGGAAAAAGCGACGACTAAACCCGTCCGGAAACCTAATGAGAAAAAGCTCACTAACAAGACAATAATGACTGCTTCAGCAAGTACTTTGACAAACTCATGGATACTACGTTGTACCGCTACTGGTTGGTCAGATACTTTTTGTAGTTTCATACCTAGAGGTAATGTTTTTTGCAGTTGGGCAAATTCTGTTTCCAGATTTTTACCTAAGGCAATAATATCGCCGCCTTTACGCATAGATACGGCAATACCAATACCATTGTCACCCATAAAACGCATACGCGGCTGAGCAGGTTGGCTAAAACCACGGTAGACATCAGCAACGTCACCAAGCTGAATGGTTTTATCGCCTACCAGTAAAGGCATTTTTTTAATGTCATCTACGCTTTGTAGTTGGCCACTTACTCGAATTTGAATACGATCCGTTCCAGTTTCAAAAAAGCCTGCACTTGCCATGCTATTTTGCTTTTGTAGGGCTTCTTGTATGGCAGAAACAGGAATACCGAGCTGAACCGCTTTAGTGTTTGAAATTTCAATCCAGATTTTCTGATCTTGTAGCCCAATCAGCTCAACTTTGCCTACATCTTTGACTCTCTGTAGTTGTAATTGCAAACGATCGGCATATTCTTTCAAAAGCGCATAGTCAAAGTCTTTGCCTGTCAGTACATAAATATTACCGAAGGTATCGCCAAATTCATCATTAAAAAATGGACCTTGCACCCCACTTGGGAGTTCATGGCGAATGTCATTGACCTTCTTCCGAACGTTGTACCAAACATCAGGAATTTGCGCAGAAGTGAGAGAATCTTTAGCAACAAAAGTCACCATCGACTCGCCTGGACGGGAATACGCCATAATCTTGTCATACTGACCTGTGGTCATCAGTTCCTTTTCGATACGGTCCGTAACTAAAGTAGAAACTTCTTTGGCTGTTGCCCCTGGCCAGTAGGTTTGTACGACCATGACTTTAAAGGTAAATGGCGGATCTTCACTTTGTGAGAGTTTTGAATAAGAAATTGCACCAATAATGCCTAGCAAGAGCATGAAATAAAGGACAATACCTTTATTGTTCAGTGCCCATTCAGAGAGATTAAATTTCATGGTTATTTGGCTCCCTGAATTTTCACTGCACGATTTTCACGATCAATCGGGTGAATCTTCTGTTTATCGCGCAGCAAGTGCACACCACCAATCACAACCCAATCATTTGGTGTTAAACCCGATAATACCGGCACACTATCTCTGCCATAAGCACCAATCGTTACAGGTACTTTACGTAAGGTCTGATTCGCATTTACCACCCATACATAAGGTTGGTTATCTGTTGCAGATACACTCGAAAGTGGCACACTCATGACATTAGTTTGAGTCGAACTAAAAAATACGCGTGCACTTTGTCCAAGCTGAATAGCAGACTGACCTTCTTTGAGTGCCACCTTAACTGTGAATGTACGGGACTGGTCAGCAGCTGGAGAAACTTCGCGTACATATCCGGCAAATCGTTCGTTCGGTTTAGACCACAAAGTTATCCATGCCGCTTGGCCAACTTTAATCTCGCTAACTGCTTGTTCCGGTACGCCGATGACCACTTCACGTTCACCATCAATTGCCAGTTGATAAGCCGCTTGCCCTGCTGCAACCACCTGTCCAATTTCAATATTACGCGCTGTAATCACCCCGTTTTTATTAGAAACAAGTTGGTTATAACCAGTCTGGTTGGCAGAAACTTCATAATTAGAACGAGCTTGTTGTAATGCTGCCTGAGCCGCATCATATTGATTTTTTACCGTATCGTATTGCGAACGGCTTACGGCATTTATGGGTAATAATTGTTGAAACCGCTTAAGCTCATCTGAGGCTGTTTTTGCTGCTGCCTGTGCGTTTTCTAATTGAGCTTTGGCAGCATTTAATTGTAGCTGTGCATCCGCCACATCGAGTTTTGCTAATACTTGCCCAACTCTAACCCGGTCACCTACATCCACATAGCGAGCCGTAACTTGTCCACCCACCCGAAATGCCAAGGCAGTTTGTTGTCGAGCCTGTACATCTCCAGCATAGCTTTTTTGTTCGTGAAGTGTGGTTGAAGGCTGGGTCACCATCACATAGGGTATTTCTTCTGTTTTGGGAGCCTCTTTACTACACCCCATTAATGTGACCATGCAAACAATCATCATACTCATGATGAGAGGTTTTAACAGATTCATATCTTATCGCTCTTATTCAAACTGGTTTTTTAAGGCACAATATATTTGCATCATAGTTTGTTTGTTTTTTAATTAATATACCGCGCGGTACATAAATTAAAATATTTTTAATTCTTCTTTTATTTAAAGTTTCTGGATAATGGTGTGCAAATAACAGCAGGTCGTCCTAAAGATTTGGAAAAACGAGCCCGGATCCTGGCCGCAGCCAAGTGTATGTTTTTAAAACAGGGCTATCACGGCTCCAGTATGAACCAGATTGCATCTGAAACCGGTGTAACCAAGCTGACGGTCTATAATCATTTTCAGGACAAAGCCACTTTATTTACCTGTGCCATTGAAGAAAGTTGCGAGGAAGCGATACCGGCCCGCCAGTTCAGTCTGCATGCACAAAGCCATTTTGCTAAAGAGCTGTATCAGGTCTGTAGCCGGGTATTACATTTAATTTACCTGCCAGAAGCGCTCAAGCTCGAATATATCCTGCTGCAGCTGGCAGCCGAGCAGAGTCCTCTGGTAGAACAGTTTTTTAAGGCTTCGCATCAGCGCCTGACCAATAGCCTGACAGATTTCTTCCGCCAGGCTATTGAGTTGAGCTTTATTCAGCCAGCTGCCCCGGTCATGTATACCGAGCTATTACTTTCCCTGTTATTGGGTATCCGACATCAGCATGTATTACTTGGTATGCAGCCGGTCCCAGATCAGCAAGAACGTGACTGCATGATTCAGCAGGCCATTGAACTGTTTTTATTACGCTATCAGGTTCGCTCATCTCTACCTTGAACCAGACCTCTACTCTATTTTAAAAAATTTAACTGTATTGCCTGTTATTTTTTGCACAAAAGATCAGGAATTCAAATTCTCTGTCTTGGCAAGTCACATAATCGCGGTATAGTCAAAAAGATATAAGGAAAACAGCCTCAGGAGAAAGGTGATGATTCAACAAATTGATGCCCCGTTACGTGAAGATGTCCGTTTGCTCGGTAATCTTCTGGGTGAAACCCTCAAACTGCATGCGGGACAGGATTTGTTTAATCAGATTGAACAGATTCGTGCTTTAGCTAAAGGTGCGCGTGACGGACAAAAAGAAGCAGAAAAACAGCTCGAAGAACTATTTTCAACATTAAAAGATGAAGAAATTCTGCCCCTGACCCGGGCTTTTTCCCATTTTCTGAACTTTGCCAATATTGCCGAGCAATATCATCTGGTCCGCAGCCGGAGACAGCATGAATTCGATGAAAATGCTCCTTCTCCAAACCCGCTTGATCACCTGTTTCAGAAATTTAAACAAAAAGATATCAGTGCTGATGCGCTCTACCAGCAAGTTTGTGAACTCAAGATCGAGCTGGTACTGACCGCACATCCTACAGAAGTCAGCCGCCGTACCCTGATTCAGAAATATGACGGAATCAACCAGTGCCTGTCGCGTCTGGACCAGCAAAAACTGACCCCTCATGAACGTCAGAGTGTGCTGGATGAAATGAAGCAGCTGATCTGTTCAGCCTGGCAAACCGATGAAATCCGCCAGCATCGTCCAACCCCGATTGATGAGGCAAAATGGGGTTTTACCACTATTGAACAAACCCTGTGGAATGCTGTACCTAAATTTATTCATGAACTGGATCAGCTGGTACTCGAGCATTGTGGCCGACCTCTGCCGCTCGAAGTTGCACCTATTCGCTTTGCTTCATGGATGGGCGGCGACCGGGACGGGAATCCGAATGTAACCCATCAGGTTACACAGGAAGTTTTATGGCTATCACGCTGGCAGGCTGCTGATCTGTATGTACGTGATATTGAAGCCTTGCGCTGGGAACTTTCCATTCAGAACTGCTCCGAGGAAATGAGCGAAGCGTTGGGATATACCCACCCTGAACCCTACCGGGAATATCTGCGTCAAACACGCGAACGTTTACGCGCTACCCGTCACTGGCTTGCACAGAAATTACAGGGGCAAGATGCTGACGCCAGCCTTGTTATTCATAGCAAGGACGAATTACTCCAGCCTTTACTTCTCTGTTATCGCTCACTGATGGCCTGTAACCTGCCAGAAATTGCCAATGGCCGACTGCTGGATTTTATCCGTCGGGTTAACTGTTTTGGTATCGAACTCTTAAAACTGGATGTCCGTCAGGAGTCGGGCCGTCATCGCCAAGCCATCTCGGCCATTACTGAATACTTGGGTCTGGGAAATTTTGACACCTGGACAGAACAGGCACGCCAGAACTTCTTGTTGCAGGAATTACAAAGTAAACGGCCTTTACTGCCTAAACACTTCAATGAGCCGGCACAAAGTCTGATCCTGCATCCCGATGTTCAGGAAGTGTTTGCGACCATGCAGACCTTGGCCGAACAGCCATCTGAAAGCCTGGGTGCTTATATTATATCTATGGCGGAGTACCCGAGCGATGTACTGGCCGTACTGCTACTGCAAAAAGAAGCAGGTATACAACGACCATTGCGTGTTGTGCCCCTGTTCGAAACCTTAAAGGATCTGGATGGTGCAGCCGCTACGATGGCGACACTGTTCAATATGCACTGGTACAGACAGCACATTCAGGGTAAGCATGAGGTAATGATCGGATATTCCGACTCCGCAAAAGATGCCGGCTTTATGTCTGCCAACTGGGCACAATACCGTGCTCAGGAAGAGCTAACTGCGGTGGCCCGGCAACATGCTGTTCAGCTGACTTTGTTTCATGGTCGTGGTGGTTCTATTAGCCGTGGTGGAGCACCGACCCAGCAGGCTTTATTCTCCCAGCCGCCCGGTTCAATATCAGGGGCTATTCGGGTAACAGAACAGGGTGAAATGATCCGCTTCAAATTTGGTGTGGAAGGTATTGCCCTGCAAAATCTGGAAATTTATACCGCGGCAACGCTAGAGGCAACTTTATTGCCACCGCCAGAACCTAAAGCCGAATGGCGTGAACTGATGCATTGCATGACTGATCTTTCAGTACAGGTCTATCGCCAGACTGTACGGGAGAATCCACACTTTGTGCAATATCTGCGTACTGTAACTCCTGAGCTGGAACTACAGATGCTGCCGCTAGGCTCACGCCCGGCCAAACGTAAAGTTAGTGGCGGTATCGAATCCCTGCGTGCTATTCCATGGGTATTTGCCTGGACCCAGATTCGGCTGATGCTCCCTGCCTGGCTGGGTACAGGTGCTGCGCTGAATCAGGTACTGGATGAGGGCCAAAAAGAACTGCTGGATGAAATGTTACAGCAATGGCCTTATTTTCAGACACTGATAGACATGCTGGAAATGGTGCTGTCCAAGGCCGATGCCCATGTAGCGCTATATTATGAGGCTCATCTGACTGATGATCCTGAACTCAAAGCACTTGGACAAGAGTTGCGTCAGCGTCTGCAAGATGCAGTTCAGACTTTACTGGCACTCAAGGGCGAATCCAAGCTGCTCAGTCATAATGAAGTACTGGACCAGTCAATGCGGGTGCGTAAACCGTATCTGTTGCCCCTGCACCTGTTACAGGCCAAATTGATGAAACGCCGCCGGATCTATCTGGCTGAACAGCAACTTGAACATACACCGGTTGACCATGCCCTGATGGTCAGTATTGCGGGTATTGCCGCAGGTTTACGTAACACAGGCTAATCCATACTTTAGCAAATAGGTTTTAAATACTTAAAATCTCTGCCAGTAAATAAGATTTAATTTACTGGCAGATCAATATGTAGCTCTCATCCGTTTTGCCATTCCGATTAGGCTCCTTTAAAAAAATACTGCTTAAAACATATTATTTTTATCTCATGCAAAAATTATTTTTAAAGTCAATACTCTAAAAAATCATAAATTAATTGATTGATTTCGTAAAATTTAGCGTATTCAACCTTTTTACCGGTTGGTAAAAAAACCAAAAAACTATTGTAATTATCATCATTTAATTTTACTGGAGAGATTAATTCTCCAGAAAAGAAAGAGTATGATGTCGCCAGTTTGAATTTCAAGAGCTCATTTTATGTCCAATTGGTTTCCCAAATGGCGTCCTTATGCCGGTCATATTGACCAGCGACCCGTCTCTACCAATGAATATCTCCCTCCGGCACAAAGTGTAGTTTTAGGTATCCAGCATGCATTTGCCATGTTTGGCGCAACGGTACTTGCACCTTTACTGATGGGCTTTGATCCTAACCTGGCTATTTTGATGTCCGGGATCTGCACCATTTTATTCTTTTTAATTACAGGCGGTCGGGTACCAAGTTATCTGGGTTCAAGCTTTGCTTTCATTGGTGTAGTCGCAGCAGCAAGTGGCCATGCCATTGGTAGCGGTGTCAATCCGAACCTGGCTGTTGCTTTGGGCGGTATAGTGGCCTGCGGGGTATTTTATGCCATCATCGGTTTCATTGTCATGCTGACTGGTACCCGCTGGATCGAGAAACTGATGCCTCCTGTGGTAACAGGCGCAGTGGTAATGATTATTGGCCTGAACCTTGCGCCAGTGACTGTCAAGAGTGTAGCAGGCAATCAGTTTGATATGTGGATGGCGCTACTAACGGTACTTTCTATGGGTATTATCGCAGTCTTTACCCGTGGACTTTTGCAGCGTTTATTATTGCTGGTTGGGCTACTACTGTCTTACCTGCTTTATTTTATCATTAGTAATGTGCTGGGCTATGGTAAACCGATTGATTTTTCAGTCATCTCGAATGCAGCCTGGTTCGGACTTCCAAGTATGACCACGCCCCGGTTTGAAATGAATGCCATGCTGATTATTGCACCTGTTGCACTGATCCTGGTAGCTGAAAACCTGGGACATATCAAGGCAGTTGGGGCGATGACAGGTGAAAACCTGACCCCGCATCTAGGCAAGGCATTTGTTGCAGACGGGATTGCGACTTCACTGTCAGGCAGTGTTGGTGCTCCCGGTATGACCACCTATGGTGAAAATATTGGGGTAATGGCAATTACCCGGGTTTACTCCACCATTATTTTTGTGATTGCCGGTATCTTTGCAATTTTTCTGGGCCTTTCACCAAAATTTGGTGCAGTCATCTCTACTATTCCTACCGCTATCCTGACAGGTGCATCAATTGTAGTATTTGGCCTGATTACCATTGCCGGCGCCAAAATCTGGATTGAAAACAAGGTCGATTTTGCTAATAACAAAAATCTGGTAGTTGCTGCCGTGACTATTATTCTGGGAGCCGGTAATTTTGAGCTGGTCTTTGGCAACTTTAATCTGGGCGGTATTGGTACTGCAACCTTCGCAGCAATTTTATTGAACTGGTTTTTTAGCCTTAAAGATAAAACCTGATTTGATCTGTTGATTTCGGCAGCCTTCGGGCTGCTTTTTTTATGGGGGTTTTAGTAAGATAGAGGTACTTTCCCAGAACAGCTCAGCCATGCGCCTTGACTTATTTGATCTGCAGCTTTTTTTGAATATTGTAGACAGTGGCAGTCTGACCCGGGGTGCCGAGCGCTCAGCCATTTCCTTGCAGGCAGCCAGTGAACGTATCAAAAAACTGGAACAGCAGTTTACCGTACAGCTGTTTATCCGGCACTCTTCTGGTGTTAGTCTGACCTTAGCCGGACAAGCCTTTGCCGAGCAGGCCACATTGATGATCCAGCAAGGGCGGCATTTACAGCACAGTATGCTACCTTTCTCCAGAAATTTAAGCTGTGAAGTCGCACTCTGGTGTAACTCATCTGCACAAAGTGAGTATCTGCCACAGTTGCTACCCCAGTATCTGGTTGAAAATCCTCAGGTCAGAATCGATCTGAAAGAGGCAGAAAGTAACGATATTATTTATGCATTGGATAAGGGGACGGCGCTCCTGGGCCTGATTTCCAGTTTCTTTCAGGCCCATCAGTTACAGACACTGGAGTTCTCTGATGATCCTTTGGTACTGATCTGCCCCCTAAAGCATGAACTGAGTCATTTTAAAGAATTGGTTCTGGCCGATACGCTCACCCAGCCTTTTGTCGGATTAATGCAGCATCATTCTCTACAGCAGTCAATTGAAACCCAAGCCCAGCTTCTTGGCTGCGCTATCCAGTACCGTTTACGCCTGCCAAATTTTGCAGCCATTGCCCAGGTAGTTGCCAATGGCGTAGGGGTGGCAGTTATGCCTAAACGTGCAGCCATGCGACTAAGTGTTCATTACACCTTCCATCAGATCAAGCTGAATGGTGCTTGGGCCAATCGTAAACTCTTATTGGCCGCACGTAGTTTTGACGAGCTGCCTGTGCCATATCAGCATTTCAGCCAGTTTTTGCTGGCAAAGAAAAGTCAGCTCAGTCTGGGCTAGAGCCAGCCTAACTGGTGTAGCATCATATAACTGCCGAATAAAACCAGACCAATAAAAAACACTTTCCGGAATTTCTGCTCGCTTATCTGATAACGGATTTTAGTACCCAACCACATGCCAATAAGTGCCGGAATCAAGGCAATCATTGATAGAGTATAATCAATCGGTGTATTATCAACCGGGTTTTGATGCAGAAAAATAGCCAGACACAGTGTGGAAACGGTAAAAGCTAACCCCAAGGACTGTACCAGATCATCTTTTTTAAGCTGTAAAGACTGCAAATAAGGGACAACCGGGATGACTACTACCCCAGTTGCTACCGTCAGTGCTCCGCCCAGATATCCTATTGCTGGAGAAAGCCATTTCTCATACGGTGCCAGATTCGGCATATTTTTAGCGCACAGGCCATATAGTCCGTAAAGCGCCAACATAGCCCCTAGTAAAATTTCGCTATGAAACGCCATATCTGTTTCACCCAGGGTTGGAAAAATACTCCATATTGTCCCGGTGACTATTCCCACTAGCATCGGCCAGAAACGTCGGATCAGTCGTACCACATGGCCTTCGGCAAAAAGCTGCCAAAAGTTGGTGACCATGGAAGGTATAATCAATAAGGTAGCCGCCTGAAATGGATTGATCACCAGACTTAGCAATCCCATTGAAACTGCGGGCAGGCCCAGACCAATAGTTCCCTTGATCATTCCCGCTACTGCAAATACACCTATGACATAACCAAGCATTCAACTCATCCCTTTGGGTAGAGCGATTATTTTAAGTAAAGTCAGCAACTTCCAATATCAGGGTTTTATGGAGCAGGCCTCAACAGAAGATTGAGGCCAAATGATATAAGGGACAGAGCGGAAAACTGTTTTAGCCGCCCATGTTATACTTCCATGCGCTTGGGCTGAGTAAAGAATACGTACCATGTTTAGTAACAAAAAAGTAATCTGTTTTGATCTGGATGGAACATTGATCGATTCAGTTGGTATCTGGAATGATATTGATGCCCACCTGATTGAAAGCTTGAGGGGCCAGAACATCTCACTGTCACAGATTCAACAGCAGCGCGACCAGCAACTGAATCTATTCAGGACTCATGCTGATCCATACCTAGAATATTGTGGTTTTTTAAAAGACAGTTATGGTTCTGCTTTATCAAAACAGGAAATCAAAACATTACGTTATACCATCTCCCAGCATTTTCTTGATCAGGTAATACGTTTAAAACCGTATGCCGAGCATTTCATAAAGGAATTACAACAGCAGAATTTTCTGCTGGCCCTCGCCACCACAACCAGTATTCATAATATCCAGCGTTATCAGCAGAATAATCCCAACATTTACCAGAAGATAGATTTTAATACCCAGTTTTCCCTCATTCTTACCCGCGAAAATGTTACGCGCATTAAACCGGATCCTGAAGTTTACCTTAAGACCTTGGCACATTTTCAGATTACAGCCAGTGAATGCCTGATTATTGAAGACTCGCTGGTCGGTGTAGAGGCAGCACATGCGGCTGGCATACAGGTCGTGGCCATATATGATGAACATTCCCAACATGAACAGGATCAAATCCGTCTTAAAGCGGACTATATAGTGCAGGACTATAAAGAATTGTTGGAGGTTCTGAACCAGCAGGCTGTCAGCTCAGTCTGGTCAAAGAAAATATAACTGATATATTACTGCTTGGAACTTACAGCTGTTTTTTTATTCCAGTCGGGTTCAGGTTCTTTGATTAATCCCTCTGCTGATGCTCTGCATCATTTTCAGTTTTATACTTTTCTTCCAATACATTGTTAAAAATACTTTCAATCATCCAGACCCGGTACAGGCTGTTAAAGGTATAGCTCTGCCCATCAATCCGTAATTGCAATACTGGTAAACTAGGTTGGTGCATGTTTTCACAGTGCATATCATTCTTTTCCAGTAATGTCACAACATCCTGTTCACCAAGCTGCTCAATTCCCAGACTATGCTGTAGTTGCATAAAATGCGGTTTATACGACAAATCTTTGCCTTGCGTCCACACTGCTTTGAGTAGAGTGTACATGGTTTCAATACGCTGTTCTTCCGGCACACTATAAAATAATCGTGCCATATTTAAAGTTGCTTCCTGAGTGGGGCGGCAAAATGGCGTAAAAGCAACTTCGGTGCGTTTTGATAGGCGGGTGGCCAGACTCCAGTCAAACCAGTCACGGCCATGGTAACTGAGCGGATAAACCTGCAACTGGATATTATAATAATCTGCCAACTCTTCTTTAATATAAGCCAGCAGTAGCCAGCTAATAGGGTCTTCAAGTGCAATATACAGATCAAGCTCCGGATGCATACTCTGAATATCTGACAGCTCTTCAGCATCACTGAGCAGATGCTCACGCCACTCGATATGATTGATCAGGAAAATCGGATTACCCGTCAGCAGTTTTTGCTGTTTGAGACGGCGGGTTAAACGCAGCAGATCATCAACTGCATGGTATTTTCGTCCACCGAACTCAAAGTAGCTGGACAAGATTGCATTATCTGTAAAGATTCGCTCCGGATAGTCATGCGGCTGTTGATGGCGCTTGGCCATTGCATACAGTGTGCGCAACTTGCCATATTGCTGCTGCCAGAGCATATGAAACACATCCTCAAGCAGATACAGGAAATTACGCCCCTGTAACGGTGTATTACGAAGTATCAGTTCGGCCTGTTGCAAGGCCTCTGCAGTAGGCAGTTCCGGAGTTTCATGAAAGCTAAAACGGTGCTGCTTTGCCAGAATCTGCGCATCATTAACGCAATAGGCCTGCCATTCACTGGCAGTCATGTTATTAGGTGGTTCAGCTGCCCGGCTTGAAATAATAATTTTGAGCGGCTTGATGTCATCACTGAGAATATTGTCGAGCTGGGTCAGCTGCTGTGCAGCCAGATAACTATAGACATCATCCAGCCGCAGATAAATACTCAGCCCCTGATCTGTAGGCAATACCGCCTGCCGGGAAGGTTTTTGATAAAACCAGCTCGATCGGATCGGATCAAACCAACGGCGTAACAGTGACATGTGAGTAGCCTCTAAAAATAAAAAACCCTTGTCTTAATACAAGGGTTTATAACAAGTCAGGACAAAATGTTCAATTACACATCCAGATTTAGATCAGTAACGGCACCCTTGTCTGCGCCTGCTGCCAGTTTAGCAAACTTGGCCAGCGCACCCGAAGTATAATTTGGTTTCGGTTTAACCCAAACGGCTTTACGAGCTGCCATTTCTTCATCTGAAATATGCAGGGTCATCTCACGGGTCTCGGCATTAATCGAAATCCGGTCACCATTTTTGACCAGACCAATCGGTCCACCTTCATAGGCTTCCGGAGTTACATGACCAATTACAAAACCATGACTACCACCCGAGAAGCGGCCATCTGTAATCAGGGCAACTGTCTGGCCCAAGCCCTTACCGATAATGGCAGAGGTTGGCTTGAGCATTTCTGGCATACCGGGTCCACCTTTTGGCCCTTCACCACGGATGACCACAACTTCGCCTTCTTGAACTTCGCCATCCAGAATACCGCGCATAGCTCCAATTTCACCTTCAAATACCCGCGCCGGGCCTTCAAAGTAAAGCCCTTCTTTACCGGTAATTTTTGCCACGGCACCCATAGGAGACAAGTTGCCCTTCAACACTACCAGATGTGAATCCTTTTTGATTGGTGCATCAAACGGCATGATAATCTGCTGACCCTCAGGATAATCTTCTACATCAGCCAAGTTTTCAGCCAGAGTCTTACCAGTTACTGTCATGCAAGAACCATCCAGCATGCCACGGTCCAGCATCCGCTTCATCAGGGGCTGAATGCCTCCGATTTTAATCAGTTCCGACATCAGGTATTTACCTGAAGGGCGTACATCAGCAACGACCGGAATATCCTTGCCAATACGTACGAAGTCATCCAGTGTCAGTTCGACACCGGCAGTATGTGCCATCGCAATCAAATGCAATACACCGTTGGTTGAACCGCCCAGAGCAATCAGAACTTTAATTGAGTTTTCAAATGCCGCCTTGGTCATGATATCGCGAGGCTTGATATCCAGACGTAACAGGTTCATTACTGCTTCGCCAGCACGCGCACAATCGAGCTGTTTGTCACTTGATATAGCTTCTTGCGAAGATGAACCCGGCAAGCTCATGCCAAGCGCCTCAATGGCAGAGGCCATTGAATTTGCGGTATACATTCCACCGCATGATCCCGGACCAGGCAATGCCACTTCTTCAATCTGCTTGACCTGAATTGCACTGATTTCACCTTTGGCATGCTGGCCTACTGCTTCAAAGACCGAAATCATATCAGTGTGACCTTCACCCGGTTGAATCGTACCACCATAAATAAACAGGCCCGGGCGGTTCAGACGGGCAAGTCCCATGATGCATCCCGGCATATTCTTGTCACAGCCACCAATTGCAATTACGCCATCATAAGCCTGACAGCCAACAACAGCTTCAATTGAGTCAGCAATAATTTCGCGGGATACCAGTGAATATTTCATACCTTCAGTACCATTTGAGATACCGTCAGAAATAGTAATGGTATTAAAAATGATTCCTTTACCACCGGCTGTATTCACGCCACTTTCTACTTCACGCGCCAGACCATCAATATGCATATTGCATGGTGTAACATTTGCCCAAGTCGAGGCAATACCAATAAATGGACGGGTAAAATCATCATCATTAAAGCCCACCGCACGCATCATGGAACGTGCCGGCGCATTTTCGATGCCCTCATAAACTGGTGCTGAATGCTCGCGTATATTTTCTTTGCTCATGAAAACTCACTCCGTGGCTTAGGCGATGGCCGTAGCTATGATCGCATCATCTGTATTTTTTAATTGTGATCATTCTATAGAAGCCTCTGTATTTCTTAAAGCTGCAAAGGGCTTTATCTCTCGAATAATCCCGAAAACTTGCATGAATAATTTTTTATTTTTCTATAAAATAAAATTATCAATAAATAGTTTTAAATAAATTTTTGTTCATATATAGCATCCAGTTTGTTCAGGTTACAGCCGGATACGCATCGCTTTTAGGCCTCCAGCCGATTATGCCTTATACTTGAAACAAGTTTATAGCGGATTGCACTTGTGAGAATCATTTTTGCCGGCACCCCTGAATTTGCCGCAGTAGCTTTAAATGCATTATTAAAAACACCTCATGACATTGTGGCGGTTTATACCCAGCCAGACCGCAAGGCAGGTCGCGGCCAGAAATTGACTGCCTCAGCGGTAAAACAGCTGGCACTTGCACATGATCTACCCGTTTTTCAGCCTCTGCATTTTAAAAGCAGTACTGAAGAAGGGCTGGCCGCACAGCAGCAGCTGGCCGCACTTAATGCAGATGTAATGGTGGTGGCGGCTTATGGTCTAATTTTGCCACAAGCTGTTTTAGATACTCCTAAATATGGTTGCTTGAATATTCACGGTTCGCTGCTGCCACGCTGGCGTGGTGCTGCCCCTATTCAGCGCGCTATCGCTACAGGCGATCAGGTTACTGGTGTCACTATTATGAAAATGGCTGCCGGGCTGGATACAGGCGATATGATGCTTAAAACGCTATGTCCGATTCTGGCCAGTGATACCTCGGCAACTCTGCATGATAAACTCGCAGTACAAGGCGCTGAAGCCATCTGTACAGTGCTCGAATCTGAGCAGACCCTGCAACAGGCACTTGCTGATAGTGAAGTCCAGAATGACAGCTTGGCTGTGTATGCCCATAAGCTGAGCAAGGCTGAAGCAGAAATTGACTGGACTCAGGATGCAGTAGCTCTGGACCGCAATATCCGGGCGTTTAATCCGTGGCCGGTAGCATTTTGTCAACTAGATGACCATACTGCGCTGCGTGTCTGGGAATCACGGCTTTCAGACCAGCAAGATACTGCCGCCCAGCCAGGTGAGATTGTTGCGGTCGATAAAAAAGGGGTTCATATAAAGTGCGGTCAGCACACTGTACTTTGCTTGACCAGCCTGCAATGGCCAGGCGGTAAACCGCTGAATGCTGTACAAATTAATCAAACCCAGAAACTGAAGGTTGGGCAAATCCTACAATGAGTTATATTCCCTCTCCCGGTCCAGACCTGAATTTACGTGCACAAGTGGTGCATAGTCTGCTGGCAGTACAACAAGGCCAGTCTCTGTCACTGATCCTGAACCAGCAGCTAAACCAGGTGGCCGACCGTGACCGAGCCTTGTTCCATGAGTTGTTACTAGGTACTTTACGCCAATGGTTCGCCCTCAAGTCACTGGCCCTGCCATTGCTGACCAAGCCCCTGAATAATCCTGTAGTCGAAACCTGCCTGTATTTAGGGTTGTATCAGGTACTTTGCACCCGTATTGCGCCACATGCTGCAATTTCGGAAACGGTCACTGCAACTAAACAGCTGGGCTTTCATCCGCTCAGTGGCGTGGTTAATGCCATTTTAAGGCGGGCCACACGGGAAACCGAGCAATTTCAGCACACCCTGAACCAGGCGCATGGTCTGCCAAGCTGGCTGTTTAAACGACTAAATAAAGACTGGCCCGAGCAGATCCAGTCACTCAGCCAGAACCTCAAGCAATCAGCCCCACTGACCCTAAGAGTAAACCAGCGTAAAATCAGTCGTGAAGCCTATCTGGAACAACTGCATAATATACAGATTCAGGCCCATGCCTGCGTTGTATCAGAGGTAGGAATTG
The DNA here is from genome assembly GCF_000620525.1 of Acinetobacter sp. UNC436CL71CviS28. Taxonomy (NCBI): domain Bacteria; kingdom Pseudomonadati; phylum Pseudomonadota; class Gammaproteobacteria; order Moraxellales; family Moraxellaceae; genus Acinetobacter; species Acinetobacter sp. UNC436CL71CviS28. The sequence continues at coordinate 3,890 of NZ_JIBB01000027.1, read as the reverse complement.
TACTGGACCAGAGTATGCCTATCCGTGAACTACCAGGTTATGACGAGGGCTGGTTTTCAGTACAGGATGAACATGCCCAGCTAAGTACCAGCCTTTTGCCCAATCTGAATACCAAAACGGTTATTGATGCCTGTGCAGCGCCTGGCGGGAAAACGGCGCATCTTTTAGAAAAGTACCAACCTGCGCTACTGGTTGCATTAGATCAGGACCCACAGCGTTTAAAACGAATTACAGAGAATCTGCAACGGCTTGACCTTGAAGCTGGTCATGTTCAGATTGAAACAGGCGATGCAACACGCTGGCAGCCTGAACAGCCAGTAGATTGTATTATTTTAGATGCGCCCTGTTCGGCTATTGGGGTCCTGCGCCGGCATCCCGACATCCGGCTGTTGCGTCAGCCCTCAGACATTGCCCAGACTGTCGATCTGCAAAAACGGATTTTGCATCATATGTGGCAACAGCTTAATGTTGGGGGAACTTTGCTTTATATCACCTGCTCGATTTTAAAAGTTGAAAATGAGCAGCAAATGACCCAGTTCTTTATTGAACACAAAGATGCTGTAGAAGACAAGATCCAGGCAGATTGGGGGATTGAGCAGCTCTATGGCCGTCAGCTGCTGCCAGAACCTGGACATGGCGATGGCTTTTATTACTGTAGAATTAAGAAAGTGGCAATTTAAGCCACTTTTTTATTCAGCCACTCTTAACTGATAAATCTGAACAGTACCAGACTTGAAGCCAAAATCGCCATGCCGGATACCAGTCCATATACGGTTTCATGGCCTTGGCTATAACGTTTGGCTGTGGGCAGCAGCTCGTCTAAGGCCAGATAAACCATCACTCCACCAATAATTCCAAAGACAATGCCATAAATTGCATCACTCATGAAAGGCTGCAAAATAAAATAGCCAAGTGCTGCACCTATAGGTTCAGCAAGACCGGAAACAAAGCTTGCACCTAAAGCAAGTTTTTTATTCTGAGTGGCTATATAGACGGGTAAAGCAATGGCTACCCCTTCAGGAATATTATGAATAGCAATTGCAACTGCAAGTGGTGCTCCCAAGGTCGGACTTTCCAATGTGGCAAAAAAAGTTGCCAGACCTTCGGGCAGATTATGGGCAGTAATAGCAAACAGGGTCAGCAGTCCCGTCCGCATCAGCTGCTGCTGATCCAGTCCATGCTCTGTACCTTTTTCTACACTTTCATGCGGGTTAGGAATGAAGTGATCAAGTAGTAATACCAGAATAATGCCCAGCAGCAATGAAAAAGTTCCCAAGGCATAACCGGTTTTAGGGTCAAAAGCACCAGAGAAAGAAGCAATAGATTTATTAAGAATTTCAGTAAGCGAAACGTAAACCATCGCACCGGCTGAAAAGGCCAGACCGAATGATAAAAACCGGAAGCTGGGCTGCCTAAAAAACAGGACCAGCGCTCCGCCAATCACTGTGGCCAGTCCGGCCAATAAAGTGACCAGAAAAGCTGTCAGGACTTCTTGCTGCATGAAGTTATCCATGGTTTGTCCCTTAAAAGTAAAAAGTCATTATCTACAAGAGATAATGACTTTTTTTATAGGCTTTCAGTATTGAAGCAATGTATTTTTATTTAGAGTCTATGTTGGTCATTAATATCGATCTCTTCAGGATGTCGCATCAAGTGAAGAATAGATAAAATTAGACCACCCCATAGAAAGACAATGGAAATGACCAGCATAATAATTGCAGATGTATTCATATCACCTCCTAACGCTGACTGAGCTTAGTAAACAGCAATGCGCCTAGCGCACAGAAAATAATACTGCCCCAGCCAAACCAGACCTGAAGGCTTAAGGAGTAATCACCATAGCCTTTTTGCAGTAAGGCATTTAAAGTCAGTGCCAAAGTTGACAGCAGTACCACTGGAGTAACTACAGTTAGTGTAAGTTCCCAAGTACGGCCCAGTTTAACTGTAGAAATCGAGTTGATGTGAATTTCTAGTTCAGTCATCAGTACACGTTTGAACCAGGAAACGATAATAATTGAAACTAAAGCACCCGACACAATTCCAAGGTTATTAATAAAGTGGTCAATAATATCGACCAGCTTGATGGCATTGACACTTGAGAACAGGAAAATAGATACCGCACCTGTACTGAAACCAATCACACTTACAGCTTTCTTGCGGCTCCAGTTTAACTTGTCCTGCATGGCAGCAATTGGCACTTCCAGAATACTGACCATTGAAGTTACACCAGCTACAAACAGTGAACCAAAGAACAGAATACCAAACAGATCAGCCCCGGCTCCCAGACTTGAAATCAGTTTAGGAAATGCAATAAAGGCCAGTCCGATCCCGCCACTTACTACTTCCTGTACGCTAGTACCGGCCGAGTGAGCCATAAAGCCCAATGCAGCAAATACCCCAATACCAGCTAGAAGCTCAAATGACGAATTGGCAAAACCGACAATAAGACCCGAACCCGTTAAATTGGTTTTTGGCTTTAGATAGGAGGCGTAGGTCACCATAATACCGAAGCCAACAGACAAAGAAAAAAAGATATGACCATAAGCTGCCAGCCAGACCTTATAATCCATCATGGCTTTCCAGTTCGGGGTAAAGAAGGCATTCAAACCATCAGCTGCCCCTGGTAAGCGTAACGCCTGAATCACCAGAATAGTGAATAGCACTACCAGTAAAGGCATAAAGATACGGTTAGAAAGCTCAACTCCTTTTTTTACGCCTCCATAGAGAATAGCCAAAACCAGCGCCCAGACACCCACCAGAGGCCAAAAAAGATGGCTAACAAAAGACATATCAAAATTGCTGGCTTCTGAAGTTCTCAGGAAGGTTTTGAAGAAGAAAGCCTCCGGGTCATTCCCCCATATTTGTCCCATAGAGAAAAATATATAACTACCCGCCCAGGTGAGCACTCCTGCATAGTACAAAGCAATAATGATACATACACACACCTGCCACCAGCCCAGTGATTCAGCAGGTTTAAACAGTTTTTTATAAGCCTTAGGCGGTGCGCCATTGCTTCGGTGCCCGACGGCATAGTCCAGAAATAGCAGGGGTAATCCTGCTGTTAATAAAGCAATAAGATAGGGAATTAAAAATGCACCACCGCCATTTTCATAGGCAACATAGGGAAAGCGCCAAATATTTCCCAACCCCACGGCTGAACCGATGGCCGCAATAATAAAACCTGATCGCGCGGACCAATTTTCACGAGTATCTGTCATAAAACACCTAAATCTTAGGTTTCTTTTAATGCTGCTTTTTTTTGGGATAATAACGCAAGCAAAAAAAGTATCCTGAATAAATCTTCCTTGTTTGAACTTAGGTCAGCCTTTTGAGCTGTATGTCTAATTCACAAACCTGCAAAGTCAGAAAGGCCTGCTTAAAGCCGAATCTGGAGTTTTGCTTTTTTATGAAGAAACAATACCTGTTTTTGTTTTACTTTGCTGTAATTTCTACAGTCACATTTTTAAATCTTTCGTCTATTCATCCTTCACTTGTTTTAATTTCAATTATTTAGAAAAATAATTTATAAAGTACAGTCTTATATGGTCCTAAAAATTATAAAAATCTTCTCTGTACACGACAAATTTCACAGAACCCTTATCCTATCAGGGTTCTGCCTTCTTAAAATTGCCAAAATTTCCTTAAACTCTTCTTTTTTCCCAAAACCAATTAAACGCTGAATCGCCATTTGAACATAGTCTAAACCATAGCGAAATAAACTCATTGAGAGTCGTCCATGCTTCTTTATTTTTATCGCTTTTTTTTGATCATGTTGCCATTCACCCGTTAAGTAACACCAACAGAAGCTTATAGCTAACACCGCAATCAATTTTTTCACTCGTCTAGGGTCTGTCAAGCGCGTATTTTCAAGATTAAACCCGCGTCCTTTG
>NZ_JIBB01000026.1:0-43896 GCF_000620525.1 Acinetobacter sp. UNC436CL71CviS28 | reverse complement strand
CGTGAGGCTTGACTATACAACACCCAAACAGTTGTATACAAAGCATCAATCGATTCATAAATATGCAATATCCCTTGATTCAGCCTAATGCTGGAACATACAATTCAGACCCGGATCTGCCCTCTGTTAATAACTCATTTGGACCAAAGTACGGCACATACTGCACCGCAGTTAAATCAGACCCGAACAAGTCCATCAACAGTTGTGCTGGCGACCATAGCAAGAGTGAACCACCTGATCCCTTCCCGAACTCAGAAGTGAAACCTCTTAGCGCTGATGGTAGTGTGGGGTTACCCATGTGAGAGTAAGTCATCGCCAGCTCATTATTCTAAAAAAGCCCCCTCATCGAGGGGGCTTTTTTTTATGCGGGGGTTAAATAATATTAGAATGATATTTTTTGAACTCTTTTAAATAATAGTCAATAATTCATCTAATGTTAAGTAGCCCTATATAAGGGTTAAACAATATAAAATTTAATGAATATTCAAGAAGCTTGCTCTAGCGTATAAACATTTTAATATTTAAATTTCTTTTAAGGGGCTGAGTATTAAAAAAATTATTTAACCTTATAAAAAAATAGAACTTTTTTATTCTTATATATTCAATTTATTCATAAATTAATCGAATAAAAAATTGTGAGGATAAAGAAAAAGGGCAGTTCAGCCCTAGTTCTTATAATTTTTATATTAGTTAACCCATCAGATTATGATAAACACTAAACAGAATCCAAAGAATCACAAGTGCTACAATTGGCTCAAGGACCCGCGCCCATCCAGGCACAAGTGGAGTAGACTCTGCAGTCGATTGTAGTGCCTGTACAGGCTGCTGATGAGGGCTCTCTTGAATATTTTGCTGATTTACCATTTGATTAAACTCCTTCATGGTTTCTTCTAATGATAACTCTTCTTGCTCAATTGGTTTAGAACCTATCAACTCAGTTAACTCACTTGTTGCCCAAATCCAGTCATCTGCCTGTCCGGATAAGTGTTCAATTTGTCCTAGTAAGAGTTCTTTTAGTCCTGAAGGTCCGAAATTCCCTGTATCATCTAACTGTTTAATTTCAGAGAACTGTACTGATAATACCTGTGTAATCGCATCTTCCAGCTCAGATTTACTTAAATTGGACTGATTCTTAGGGCAGGTGGTTAAATGCCGGGCGATTTCCTGTATATACAGCTGATCTTGAGTACGAATTTCTTGATAAACCTTATTAGCATCATAACGCCATAAAGTAATCAGCTTTGCTAAAGCAAGCGTATTAATTTCACAAATATACTTTTTTCTTTGGTCAGCTGGGTATTGTTTAAGCAGCTGAGGCTTTTGAATTTGTATTTGCTCAGCGAAATATTGGACTAAATCAAAAGCCATGGTGAACTCCCTAATTTTTTTAATCTAAAAGTCTCAAACTCGGTTTTTTCTTAGGTGAATCAGTTGTTTCTTGTTCAGCAGATTTTAAAGTATCTTTTTCTGTTTGGGTATCTGGATATTCTGCTGGATCGAAAAATAAGCCCTGACCATTTTCTCGTGCATATAAGCCTAGTACTGCCTCAATAGGAACATAAAGTTCGCGAGATGCGCCGGAAAAACGTGCAGAGAAAGTAATAGCCTCATTACTCATATGAAATTGATGTACTGCATGAGGTGCAATATTAAGCACAATCTGTCCGTCTTGAACAAACTGTTCTGGAACCATCGTTTGAGGATGGGTTGCATTGACCAGCAAGTGTGGTGTTAACTGGTTATCACAAATCCATTCATATATTGCCCGGGCCAGATAAGGACGGGTAGGGGACAAGTTAAGTTCTTGTTCAGTCATAATCGAGCTCTATTGATTAACTAGAATTTCATTGAAACGGTTTTTTTCTTGCTGGGTCATCGATTTGACAAAAGCAGGACGGCTAAAAATACGCTGACAATAAAGCAGGATTGGCCGGCAATGCTGTCTTGGCAGTTCAATTCCCATAGATTTTAACCGTATAAAAATAGGTGCCAGCATACAATCTAATATTGTAAAGTTTTCAGACATAAAATAGGGAAAATGTTGAAAAAGCGGAGTTAAAGAAACCAAGGTATCTTTAAGCTCCTGCCGTGTCTGTTTTTGTTCTGGCTGGCTCAATGTGTCGGTATGGCATAGCAGGATGTCTGCAAGTCTGAGCCAGTCCTGTTCAAGACGCCAGATATATTGACGCTGCTCTGCACGCTGCATAGGTGCATCCGCATAAAGCTTATTTTGTCTATAGCGATCATCAATATATTCAGAAATAATGACTGTATTGAAGAGCTTAAGATCTTGTTCAACCAGCATTGGTAAGCGGTTATAAGGGTTCAGGCTGGCTAGGTCTTCATCTTCATGATCAACCAATACCAGATGGTATTTAATCTGTTTTTCAGCCAGTACCAAGCGAATCCAGTGTGAGCGGAAGTCATCTGCATGACTATATAACGTAATACCCTGTAGTGGTGTATTTTCCAAAGACATAAACCAGCAAGAAGCAAAGTGGATAAATTAGGATACTAAAATTCAACCTAAAAAGCACGAACCATAAAGGACTAATCCTATTAAGACGGGATAGATTATAAGAAAAATGACAGGAGTGGGATAAAATGATGATTAAATTAATGCTATTAATATTTTTTGTTATGATCGGAGTAATTAATTACTATCTAAACAAGTCATTCTGGTGTCATGAAGGAATCTGGGGTAAGGATGTTCATGAACAATAAAAATTTAATCGTCTACTTTAGAATAGAGGGATGAATCAATAAAAAAGCCCTGATAAAAACCAGAGCTTCTTTGACCGATTCGGTAAACGAATTAACGTTTAGAGAACTGAGGACGTTTACGTGCTTTACGTAGACCAAGTTTCTTACGTTCAACTTCACGAGCATCACGAGTTACGAAACCAGCCTGACGAAGAGACGGTTTTAGTGTTTCGTCAGCAGCGATCAGAGCACGGGTAATACCGTGACGGATTGCACCAGCTTGACCACCGATACCACCACCTTTAACAGTGATGTAAAGGTCATATTTTTCAGTAGCTTCAAGAAGCTCTAAAGGCTGACGTACAACCATACGAGCAGTTTCACGACCGAAATATTGCTCTAAAGAACGGTTGTTGATCACGAGTTTACCAGTACCAGCTGATAGGAAAACACGTGCAGTTGCGGTCTTACGGCGACCTGTGCCATAGTTAGTAGCCATGTGCTGTATCCCTTAGATATCCAAAACTTGTGGCTGTTGAGCAGCGTGTGGATGCTCGCTACCAGCGTACACTTTCATCTTCTTGATCATTGCATAACCAAGAGGACCTTTTGGCAACATACCTTTAACAGCTTTTTCTAGAACTGCTTCAGGTTTGTGAGCGATTAACTTTTCAAAGTTAGTCTCTTTTAAACCGCCTGGGAATTCAGTGTGGCGATAGTATTTCTTGTCAAGTGCCTTGTTACCAGTTACTTGAACTTGCTCAGCGTTAATCACAACGATGTAATCACCAGTGTCAACGTGAGGAGTATAAGAAGTCTTGTGTTTACCGCGTAAACGACGAGCGATTTCAGTCGCTAGACGACCAAGAGTTTTGCCAGAAGCATCAACAACGTACCAGTCGTGTTGTACTTCAGCTGGCTTCGCGCTGAGAGTTTTCATTCAACCACTACCTATTATAGTTGGTTTGGACAAAGAAGCTGTCCAAACAAAAAGGAGACCGAATTCTACCCGATAATCAGGAGAACCACAATAAAAAAATCGAGTATTAGGCTTCTAATGTTACGCTTTAAATTATAAAAAGAGAAGGTTGTTTACTGGATCCTTCTAAAGCAAATTTGTATAAAGATATCTTAGTTAAAGAAAGGTAGGCCTTTTTAAAAATACGGCACTAAATTTGTGTGAAGTGCTTGTACTTCATAAAGAATAACGGGGCTCCAAAAGGGCTAGTCAGTTTATAGTCTGTATTAGCACTATATGACGAGCCCTAATATTTTAAATATTAATTTTACTGCTAGTATTCTCTATATCTATAGAGTTTTAAATAAAATTGATGAAGCTATAGAATCTTTTATCTGGAAGCTTGTTTATTTTAATCAGCATAACGCTGCTACATACAATTTAAGACCCTATACAATGCTCTCAGCTGTACAATATAAATTAAAGATGATTAGGTCTGAAGTTAATCATCCTTAAAACTCAGGAGTCGTTAAGTATGCTGCCTTTATATGTGACCAGTGGTGAGCCAGCAGGAATTGGTCCAGATATTTGCCTTGGTTTGGCAGAACGTATGGATCGACGGCCGATTGTTATTCTGGCTGACCGCACATTATTACTCGACCGTGCGGAACAGCTGGGCTATAGCCTTAAACTGATAGACTATACAGGACAGCAGCAAGGTTGTGTTCCGGGTGAATTATATATCGAACATGTTCCTCTAAAAGTACCTTGTAAAAATGGTAAGTTAAACCCCCAAAATTCAGCATATGTACTTGAGCAGTTACAGCGCTCGGCAGCTTATGCCATGACAGGAAAAAGCGCGGGGGTAGCGACTGCACCTGTACAAAAATCTGTAATCAATGAAGCTGGAATAAACTTTAGTGGTCACACTGAGTACTATCAGGAGTTTGCCGGGGTAGAGCGTGTAGTGATGATGCTGGCAACCAAAACCTTAAGAGTGGCACTGGTCACTACTCATTTGCCCTTGCGTGCTGTTCCCGATGCCATTACAGAAGAACGCCTGCATCAGGTGATCAATATTTTGCTTCATGATTTAAAAACTAAATTTAAGATTGAGCAACCGAAGATTCTGGTTTGTGGTCTAAATCCGCATGCAGGTGAAAATGGTTATCTGGGCCGTGAAGAAATTGAAGTAATTAACCCGGTATTAGAACATTACCGTGCACAAGATATTAATATGAGTCTGAGCCTGCCCGCTGATACATTATTTACGCCAGAAAACCTAAAAGATGCTGATGCTGTTTTGGCCATGTATCACGACCAAGGACTACCTGTGCTAAAATCTCAAGGTTTTGGTGAAGCCATTAATATTACATTGGGTTTACCGTTTATTCGTACTTCAGTTGATCACGGCACTGCATTATCGCTTGCCGGAACTGGTCGGGCAAAAAGTTCAAGTCTGCAGGTTGCTGTTGACCTGGCGCTTGAGTTAGCTCACTAATTTTTGTTGGAAATCGTTCTATGTATCATATTAATGCCCTAAACCCTAAAGATGAAGGGCATAAGGCGCGAAAACGCTTTGGCCAAAACTTCCTGCATGATCAACGGGTAATTGAAAAGATTGTACGTTCAGTCAATCCTCAGCCGGGTGATAATATTGTAGAAATTGGTCCTGGACTGGCTGCGTTAACTGCACCTCTTATTGCCGAGTGTGAAGCACTGACCGTGGTGGAACTGGACCGTGATCTTGCAGCAGGTTTGCCTGGACGGGTACCTTATCCTGAGCGTTTGACCATTATAGAATCCGATGCATTAAAATATGATTTCAGTCAGCTTTTTAAAGAAGGTCAGCCATTACGTGCAGTAGGCAATCTGCCTTACAATATTTCTACGCCATTATTGTTCCATCTCCTGGAGTTTGGCGATAAAGTCAAAGATATGCATTTTATGCTGCAAAAAGAAGTTGTGGATAGAATTACCGCTGAGCCAAATACTAAAGAATATGGGCGTCTGTCAGTGATGATTCAGTATTATTGCAAGCCGACCTATTTGTTTGAAGTGCCACCTGGTTCATTTAATCCACCACCAAAAGTGACATCTGCAGTATTTCGTCTGGAACCCTACAAAGACAAACCGATCGTAGCCCAGAATGAAAAGGCTTTGGCACGTTTAGTTTCGCATGTTTTTACCCAGCGTCGTAAAACTCTGCGTAACAGCTTAAAAGGAATGCTGGCAGAAAATGGTTTTGAAAAAGCCGGGGTTAATCCAATGGCACGTCCGGAAACATTAACACTTGCCGAATTTGTTGCTCTTTCTGACAATATGGTGAACTAAGATATGGCAAAACGCTATAACTATATTATCGGAGACATACAGGGCTGTTTTAAGGCTTTAAAAGCATTACTCAAGCATATTCAGTTTGACGCTAGCCAAGATTTTATCTGGTTTGCTGGAGACATTGTCGCACGTGGTGAAAACTCACTGGGTGCATTGCGCTTTGTCAAAAAACTGGTTGAGAATGGGGCAGCAGCTACAGTTCTGGGAAATCATGATCTGAATCTTTTGGCCTGTGCCCGTGGTTTGAAAGAAACCAAACCCAAAGATAAAACTCAGGAAGTGATTGATGCTATAGATAGTGACGAGCTGATTGACTGGTTACGAAAACAACCCCTGTGTCTATTTCCTGACGAGAAAACAATACTAACCCATGCCGGCGTGCCTTGTATCTGGACCGCAGAACAGACTGCCTGCTTGGCCCATGAGGTGGAGGCTATACTGGCTCATGAAGATTTTACAGTATTGGATGACTTTTTAAGCGCGATGTACGGCACAGAACCAGACACATGGTCAGATAAATTGCAGGGTAATGCGCGTTTACGCTGTATTACCAATTATTTGACCCGGATGCGCCTTAGCAATGCGGAAGGCCGTCTTGAGTTCAGCTTCAAGGATTCTTTAGATGACCCAATGCCGGCAGGCTTTCAGCCCTGGTTTGAATTTGATTCTAAAGCCGCAGAAACACATCAGGTTGTATTTGGTCATTGGGCAGCCTTACAGGCTAAGACTGTCAGTACGAATATCCAGAATGTTGATGGAGGCTGTGTCTGGGGAAATCAGCTGGTTGCATTTCGTCTGGAAGATCAGCAATTATTTAAAGTCGATAATCCCTGCTTTGAATAAGAGGCTTATTCTGGTTTCTTGATGAGCAATATGCTAGAAAAAATTGTTAGAAATAATCTATAAAAAACCACTCGGTATGAGTGGTTTTTTAATGAAAAGATTTTATAGATTAAATTAGTCCTGACGAATCCAGGTCTGATTACGCCCCAAAGCAGAAACGCCAACATAACCACGTAACTGAAGACGTTTACCATTCGAACTCAGTTTGGCTTTCATACTGTAAATTTTTCCACTTAAAGGATCGATAATACGGCCGCCCGTATAGTTTTCACCTTCAGTATGTTTTAGACCAGTTAATACATCCATACCAAGAATTGGTTTATTGGTATAAGGCGCTGGACAATTTACACATGTTTCTTTAGGTGTATAACCTGGACGTGGTGTAACTTTGATAATACGCCCAGTAAATGAACCATTGGCTTCCTGCCTGATCTCAATCAATGCTTTAGATGAGCCAGTTTTATCGTCAATATTTTTCCAGGTCCCCGAAATATCCTGTGCAAAGGCTGCACTCGACAATGCGGAAAAAATGATGGCGCTGGCAAACTTAATTTTCTGCATCATTCAAATCCTTTTTGTATGAAAATGATCACAAATGTTATAGTAAGGTTAAACTTTAAACTCTTCAATCTTTATTTATGATTACCAGGTCACATTTATTGTAAATAAAGCAAGAATGTTGGAAGCCAGATTGCGGTAAATACACCATTGACAGCCATTCCAAATGCTGCATAACGACCGGCAACCTGTCCACGTTGCCAAGCTTGAGCTGTACCAATTGCATGTGCTGCTAGCCCCAGTGCAAGGCCAGATGCCCGTTCATCATTAATGTGTCTCAAGAGCAAAGGTGAAAAAGCAGCCCCAATCACACCAGATAGAATTACAATCAGGGTGACGAGAGTTAAAGGTGCATGTAACAAGGTAGCAATGTTCAGTGCAATTGGTGTTGTGACTGCCCGGGTTGCAAAAGCTAAAACAGTGGATTCAGACATGTGCAATAAATAAGCAAGAGTCATGGGTAATGCAACCGCACTAACACTGGCAAAGACCAGAATGCCGACCATTGATTTTAAGGGAAGATCGTCATAACGCATGGCCGCCAGCGGGACAGCTAAAGCAACAGTTACATAACCCAGCAGTCGATTAAAAATTGGATTGACATTCTGCATGTAATCTTCATAAGGCTGCTGAAGCAAGGCTAGCAGTCCGACCACAATAAACATACCAAAAACCAGTAGGGGAACCTGAGGAAATCGTTGATTCAAATATTTTGCACAGAAGTAGCTGACTGTAGTCAGCAAAAAGCCAAAAATAATCATGAGCATCGTTTTTATTCCTTATAACCAGCGTTTTGCCATTTTTGCATAAACCCATAACGGGAACAGGGTACTGATCACCAGCACTACCAGAAATAACGGAATATCTTTACCCATATGTATCAGCATCATAAGTGAGCCGGCACAGATGGGTAAAAAGGCAAAAGCGCTTTCTTTCATGATCTTATTATTGGTATCCACCAGACGGTGTGGCAATTTTTTAAATCTACGCCAGATCAACAGGATAATCAGCAGGCTGATCAGTCCAGTCAGATTACCCAGTTCAGGATGATTCCAGATTGACATGACCCAAACAGCAGCTTCACGGAAGATAACAATCAGGGCAAGCGTACCTGCCCAAGCGGCCCAGTCTATATTTTTAATTCGGTCCATGTCTTATTCAGCTTTTTTAAAACGTTATTTATCACGTTTTAACCTATCTGGTCCCTGATTTCAAACTCTTCCAGTGGTCGTTTGAACTGTTGAGAGTTCTGACCAAGTATTTCATCAATGGGTAAATGAGCTTGCTTGATCAGTTGCTCGAGTTTGTGGGGGGCCATATTCACAGTCAGATGAAGTTGACCTTCATCATCATAGGCTTCTGATTGGATCACATTCAGAGCATAAAGCTGTGTACGTAGCTTGCCATAAGCAGGATTGAGGACCAGTTCAAATTGCTGGAGTTGGCCCATCAGGCATTCCTGAACAGCCTGACGTAGCAGTTCAAGTCCCTGGCCTGAATGTGCCGATACATACACCCGTTCCGGCATGTGCGGTTTGGCATAGATAATTTTGGCTGCTTCACCACTTACATCGATCTTATTGTATACGCGCAGTACAGGTACATCAGCTCCAATTTCTTTAAGCACTGACTCTACGGCATCAATCTGTTCCATCATATCAGGGGTGCTGCTATCAATCACATGCAGCAACAAAGTCGCTTCCAGTGTTTCTTCGAGCGTAGCCTTAAATGACTCTACCAGAGAGTGGGGCAGGTTACGTACAAACCCTACCGTATCAGCCAGTACCAGACTGCCAATACCATCCCATTCCAGTCGCCGTAAGGTTGGATCTAATGTGGCAAAGAGCTGGTTAGCCGCATAGACTTCAGTATTTGCCAATATATTAAACAGGGTAGACTTACCGGCATTGGTATAACCCACTAGTGAAACAGTTGGAATAGCAGCTTTCTGACGTGCAGCACGACCTTGCATGCGGGTCTGGCGTACTTTTTCAAGTTTGTCTTTTAGCTGGCCCATACGGATCCGCAGTAAGCGACGGTCTGTTTCTAGCTGTGATTCCCCCGGACCACGCAAGCCGATCCCGCCTTTTTGTCGTTCTAGGTGAGTCCAGCCACGCACCAGACGGGTAGACAAATGTTCAAGTTGTGCCAGCTCAACCTGCAGTTTACCTTCATGAGTCCGAGCACGCTGTGCAAAAATATCCAGGATAAGGCCAGTCCGGTCAATGACACGGCACTGCATGACTCGTTCGAGGTTACGTTCCTGTGCAGGAGACAGGGAATGGTCAAAAATAACCAGATCAATCTCTTCAGTCTTGACCAGTTCAGCAATTTCTTCTGCTTTACCTGAACCAATAAAAAGTTTTGGGTCTGGCTTAATACGTTGTGCAGTTACATGGTGTAGGATTTCAGCGCCTGCTGATTGAGCTAAAAGGCGAAACTCTTCGGTATCGATATCTTCCAATAACTGGACCGAAACACTGACCAGGATTGCTCGTTCACCACCTTGATGTCGCTCAAAATATTCCACTAATCTGTAGACTCTCTAGCATTAAAACTTCATTTTAAATAAAAGCTGTATCCTACGCGAGCTTAATTAATTAAATTCGGTAACAAGCTTTAGATCATGCTGGAAAAGGCCTGAGCTGTTAAGATCATTCCACCGGCATACAGAATTGACCAGCCTAAAATAGTTTTTAAGGTAGAAAACATTTCAATATGTTCTACAGGGGGCTGCTGCTGGTTAGATACTTTCATCACCTTACCTCTATTTATTAATCCGATGAATATATAATATTTGATTGGATAAAATAATTAAAATTGAATTTTTTTATCCTTATGTTCGGTTTTTATCATCAATGCAAGGAGTGCTTTAAAAGTATAGAATGGAGCTGCAATTGAAATTGTTAAAATATGATCAGTTTTAGTGATAACTCTATGTCTCAGCTTTCCACTCAGCCTGTGCCGGTCTCCGGGCTTTCTAAAATCTGGCTTTACAGTAAAAAAATCGTCACGGGTATAGCACTTATCATAGAGGGCTTTTATCTGGTTTATCGTCACAGGTTATATAAGCATCCTAATAAAGTAGAAAATACCCGTTATGTACAGTATTTCTGTCGCCGTCTTGGCGAGGTATTTAATGTCGAGGTGCGGATTCATGGCACTATTCCTCGCCAGCCAGCACTTTGGGTCAGTAATCATATTTCATGGTTGGATATCGCAGTAATTGGTTCAGCAGCACGGGTATTTTTCTTGGCCAAGGCCGAAATTGAACAGTGGCCAGTGCTGGGTAAACTGGCTAAAGCAGGCGGTACGTTATTTATTAAACGGGGTTCTGGTGATTCAACCAGAATTCGTGAGCAGCTTACCGATTTTTTGAAACAGAATATTCCGGTTCTATTTTTTCCTGAGGCCACTACATCTGATGGCAGTTATATCAAGCGGGTATATGGCCGTTTGCTGGGCGCCGCATTGGCTGCACACAAACCGGTACAGATTGCGCTGATCTGTTATGTTAACCAGCAGGGAAAGTTAGATACGATTGTTCCGTTTATTGATGATCTGACTTTTGCTGAACATGTGCGCCGTGTACTTGAAATGCCACCTGTTACAGCCCACCTGATGGCTTTACCCGCTATTTCAGTAGAAGGCCATACGCTTGAGAGCTTAACTGCTGAAGTCCAGCAGGCTATGGTCAACGGTCTGGCCGAACTACATCAAAATGTTTTAAAAACTACTGCTATATCTTAAATTGAATAGCCAATTTGAAAATAAAAAGCTCGGTCGTCTGAGCTTTTTATTTTCTGTTCTGAATACTTTACATAAAGCCTTCTAGAGGTAACCAAGACAGGGCCTTAATGCCGGCACGTTCCCACCATTTCATTCGTGGCTCTTTATGATAGATCTTTCCACCCGGCTCTTGTGGCTGGAATTCCCAGGTCAGTTTATTATTGGCATCTAAAACCAGTTTATATGCATATTTTTTAAGATTTTCATCCATAGTTTTATGCACAGCGTTCGCCAGTTGAGGGCTGTTAAGAATGACTCCAATTTCAGAGTTTAAATAGGCTGAACGGGGATCAAAATTAAAAGAACCAATAAATACCTGTTTTTCATCTAGTGCCATCATTTTGGCATGCAGGCTGGAGCGACTGAGTCCTTTCATGCTGACTTTGGCTTTTTTTGAAATCTCCTGATTTACTTCATTTAGTTCTTCATCCGTGACAGCAGGTAGAAACTCATAAAGCTGTACACCATTTTCGAGCAACTGTTGACGGTACTTGGCATAAAATGCGTGTACAACGGCGACGTCATTTGCTGCATAAGAGTTAGTGAGTACCCGAACTTTAATACCGTCTTCTGCCAGCTGGCTCAGCATTTTCGAACCTTGCTTTTCAGGAACAAAATAGGCCGAGATCAGATCAACACTCTGTTCTGGTTTATCCAGATATTTTAATAACTGAAAATTGAGTAAACCTTCCTTTTTTGCTTTTGCTTTAATTTTTTCAGGTGGATCTTTAACGACTTCTGCTTTTACCCAGTCAAAACCAATTTTATGATAAAGCCATTCATCAAATGCTTTAGAACGGTTCGTCAGATCCAGATAGTTTTGTACACTCACTTCCTGATTATGGATGTCGAGCTGACGTTTTAAGCTTTCATAGCGTAAATGATGTCGCTGTGCACTGACAATTTCCTTAACCGGATAGGCATAATCATCATTCCAGTAGTCATCAAAGGAATGCACAATATCATCAACTGCTGACCCTAGCAGCATGACATCAACATCTGAGAACTGATAGGTTTCACTAACGTTATAGTACTGGTTGCTCATGTTACGTCCACCGATCAGGGCAATTTGGTGGTCAGCAATAAAACTTTTATTATGCATACGCCGGTTGATGCGTTTTAGGTCAAGCACCATGTCCATGGCACGGTATTTCCGGAAGCGATACGGATTAAATAGTTTAATTTCAATGTTTTTATGTTGTGATAACGCTAAATAAATTCCTTCCATGTTCTTGGCATTGTTATCATCTATCAGGAGCCTGACTTTAACACCGCGGTCTGCAGCACGAATCAGGGCATGCAGAGCCAGTGCACCAATCCGGTCGTTATCCCAGATGTAGTATTGTAAGTCTAAAGATTTTTCAGCTTTATCGATGAGACGCAGACGTGCTGCCAATGCTTCAAGTGGATCATATAGCACATGGTAACCGGTCAGGCCCGGATTCTGTTCACGTAGTGGTGTAACGATCTGCGAAAGGCTGGTTTGGCTTGCATCAATATCATGGGCGTACTGAGGAACCTGAGGCATTTGTCGAGGTAGCGTGGTACAAGCCGGAACAGTGAGCAGTAAACTGCAGCTCGCTAATAGCACAGCGCCAGACGAAGATTTCAAAGATCGTAAACGCATAAATAAGAGTGACCGATAGGACAGAAGAAACCGTAGCAATATGCTTACGAGTACAGAACTGAGCTAGAGTATAATTGGGTCGTAACAAAATATAAATATATAGCCCATTCGGGGCGATATGGATCAGAGATAGAGTATGCTGAAACTGACAT
This sequence comes from Acinetobacter sp. UNC436CL71CviS28, assembly GCF_000620525.1. Taxonomy (NCBI): domain Bacteria; kingdom Pseudomonadati; phylum Pseudomonadota; class Gammaproteobacteria; order Moraxellales; family Moraxellaceae; genus Acinetobacter; species Acinetobacter sp. UNC436CL71CviS28. Next base: position 30,929 of record NZ_JIBB01000026.1, on the reverse strand, counting down.
CCCTAGTATTTTACTTTTATCTGAGCTTTGGACTCATTGCGCTTTGGGCAGTCTCTCAAGCCTGGATCAGCCAGTCGCGTACCGAAACGATTCATCCTTTTAAAGCTTTTGTGCATCTATTGGCTTTCTATCTTTCTTATCTGCTTTTTCCCTTATTCTTTTTTAGCCTGTATGCAGGCTGGAGTGGTTATTTCAATATCCATGAAGCTGTATTTGTCTTTCTTCTCAGCAGTGTGCTGATCTATGCACGTTTTATTGAGCCTCATTTAGTGCATGTACATCGGCACCAGTTCTCTTTAAATCCTGAAAAACCTTTCCAAAAACCGGTTAAGGTTGCTCTGGTTGCTGACTTGCATATAGGTTTATTTTCCGGACATGAACGCCAGCTTAAGATTATTGTAAATAAAATTAATCAGGAAAATCCTGATATTGTTGTGGTTGCCGGAGACTGGACATATGAACCTGAAAACCAGCTGGCAAAAGAACTTGAGATGTTGCGTGAGATTAAGGCCCCCGTATATTCGGTGACCGGAAATCATGACGAACAGTATCCGGGACCGCCTATTCAGGAATTATTACGACACGCATTAGAGAGTAATAATGTCATCGACATTGAGGGGAAGATTGTTGAATTTGATGAATTCCGACTGATTGGAGTAGGTGACTTGTGGGCAGGTAAAACAGACATGCGCTTACTTCCAGAGTTACCTCAAGACAAGCCTTGGTTAATTTTGTCGCATAATCCAGATACAGTAGATATGGTACCTGCTTTACCGACACGTCCCCTCATGCTTTCAGGCCATACTCATGGTGGACAGGTCGAATTGCCTTGGGTAACCAACTATATTATGAAGAAAGTCTCGATACTGGGGCATAAACGCGGTTTGTACAAGCACGAACATGCAGATGTATTTGTAACGGTAGGGACTGGAATGGTTGGGGTACCTTTTCGTTTTCGTGTACCGCCAACTATTGATATTATTGAATTAATTTGATACAGGCAGATTCATCATATAAAAAAGACGGGAGAAGCCCGTCTTTTTTATAACTGCTTCAGCTTAGATCTGGTTATTTACATCTTCATTTTTAGTTTCACGGATCAGCATAAACGCAATCAGTGAAAGAATAGAAGCAGCTGAGAGATAATAACCAACTGCTGCCAGGCCATAATTTTCAGCCAGTTTAGTCGCAATCAGCGGTGCAAATGATGCACCGAAAATACCTGCGAGGTTAAATGTTAAAGCAGAACCGGTATACCGTACTGAAGTCGGGAACAGCTCAGATAAAACCGTACCAATTGGCCCATAAGTCATTCCCATAATTGCAAGGCCGGTACATAAGAACAGGAATACGACCAAGGTACTACCTGATTCCAGCATGGAAGAAAATACCAGACCAAATAAGGCAGCCGCTATACATACCCCAATAGAAGTAGCTTTACGGCCAAACTTTTCTGCAAATACTGCAGAGAGTGGAATAAAAGCAGCAAAACATAAAGTTGCAATCAGTTGCAGTTCAAGAAACTCACCCCGTGAATAACCTAACTGTGTTGTGGCCCAGTTCAATGCAAATACAGTGGTTAGATAAAAGACAACAAAGGTACAGATCGCAGCCACAGTACCTAAAACCAGCATTGAAAAGTGCTTGGTAAATACTTCTTTAAATGGAATGTTAACTTCTTTCTGTTTATCAAGCACCTTCTGAAAAGCAGGGGTTTCATGTAATTTCGATCGGATATACAGACCTACAATAACCAGTGCTGCACTTGCAATAAAAGGAATACGCCAGCCCCATTGCAAAAATGCTTCTTCAGACATCAGAGCGCCTAGGAGCAGAAACGAGCCAGTCGCCAGAATAAAGCCAATTGGAGCACCAAGCTGAGGAAACATGCCATACCAGGCACGCTTGCCTTCTGGTGCATTTTCAGTAGCCAGCAATACTGCACCACTCCATTCACCCCCCAGCCCCAAACCTTGGCCCAGACGGCAAAGTGCCAATAATAACGGAGCTATAATACCAATCTGTGCATAGGTAGGTAATAAACCAATACAGACTGTGGAGATACCCATCGTCAGAAGGGCAGCTACCAGTGTTGCCTTACGGCCAATCCGGTCACCGAGATGGCCAAATAGTGCTGCACCAATTGGGCGGGCAATAAACGCAATAGCAAAAGTCGCTAAAGACTGGAGTACTGCCGCGCTACCGATTCCTGCCGGAAAAAACAGGTGAGGGAAAACAATCACTGCGGCAGTCGCATAGATATAAAAATCAAAAAATTCAATCGTCGTGCCGACGAGGCTCGCGAATAAAACACGAGCCTTAGAGTTAGTCGCTACTTCGGTGGTAGCAGCTGTAGTAGTTGATGACGCCATGGGTAACCTTACACTTCGTAAAAATAAATATTAGTTTTAAAAGCGTAATCTTTTTAAAAAAGGCGTAATTTCTTAAAAAAACAACGAAAATTAATCCATTAATCTCGTTCAGGGTCACTGAAAAGTGAGTACAAATGAATTAGATTACGTAAAGATAGATCGCCAGGAAGTGTAATCCTGCGCCTAACAATACAAAAATATGCCAGATAGCATGAGTATATCTTACTCTTTTTAAGGCATAAAACAATGCACCAATCGTATAAGCCAAACCACCTGCAATTAAAAGGGTTATGGTCTGTTTTGACAGGTACTGTCGCATGTCATCCATAACTAGCAATGCCATCCAACCCATCAACAGATAGGCCAGCAGGGAAATCTTTTGAAAACGGTGAATAAAAATCAATTTAAATACTGTGCCAATACCAGCAATGACCCATAAGGCAATAAGCAGGTTATGTGCTTTAGTGGTAGGCAATGCAATACTTAAAAAAGGCGTATAAGTACCTGCAATGAGATAATAAATGGCTGTGTGGTCCAGTTTCTTGTACCAGAATCTGCGCTGCTCGGTTCTGGAAAAGTGATATAACGTTGAACTTGTGAACAGTAATACCATGCTGCCTGCATATATCCATAATCCAATCCACTGGCCAGTCGGGAGATCACTGCCTTTTATGACCATCAGGACACCGGCGATCACGGCAAGTACTGCACCGACTGCATGGCTATATGCATTAAACTGTTCTTCTCTTGGATGATAAGATTCCGCAAGTGGAGAAGTCATAAACCAACCAATATATTTAAAAGTACAAGTGTATATTAATGCAGTTTTGCTTTTCAGGTAAGAACATTTAAAATTATTACTAATTTATCTAGGATTCTTTCCATGACATCTCCTGAAAGCTTTTCTGAACAGGAACAGCAATTTTTAAAAGAATTTCAGCAATCCCTTGATTTAAATCATTTTGAACGTCTGATATTAAGTCAGTATCAAGGTAAGCTTGAGGGGCTGCAAAAGATTACTTTCCGTCTGGTTGAGCTGCAAAATCAAGTAAAACTCTCTGGCCTGTATCATTATCAGACTCAAGATGTCACAAAAAACTATACTCTAGAAGAGGCAGTGCTGCACATTACATCTCTGCTTCATGACTGTAAACAGGCTAACCTGCTGATTGCATCTCATGAACTACAGCTGAAGAAAAACAAGAAAAAGGTCATGCTTACCCGTACAAAAAGAAAAGACATAACCAGCAAAGATACACCACTTATTACTCATGACCGGGAAAAGCAGCGTTATGTTGCACAAGATCGCCTATTTTTAAAATATTTAGGAATTACCGACGAAAAGGCCCAGATTATTCCGAGCATGGCGCGTAAATGGAAACAGATTAATAAGTTTATTGAAATTTTCTCAGGTGCTTTTGAACAGATTACTACACAAGATAAAGTACGAATTGTTGATTTTGGTTCAGGCAAGGGCTATTTAACCTTTGCTCTATATGACTATCTGCAAGAACAGAAACAGAAATTGCCTTTAATTACCGGAGTAGAACTGCGGCCTAATCTGGTCAGTTTCTGTCAGGAAATCGCACAGAAATCTGGATTTGAACATCTTGATTTTTTTGAAGGAGATGTGCGGACCTATCATCCTGAGCATCTTGATGTCATGATTGCCCTGCATGCCTGCGATGTGGCAACCGATTTTGCCATTCATACCGGTATCCGTTTAAATGCATCCATGATTATGTGCGCACCATGCTGTCATAAAGAATTACGCCCTCAGCTAGAAAGTCCTGAGGTTCTCCAGCCAATGCTGCAATTTGGAATTCACGCCGGACAACAGGCCGAGATGCTGACAGATACTATCCGTGCCTTATTACTCAAAGCTTATGGCTATGATACCAAAGTCTTTGAATTTATATCTTTAGAACATACCAGTAAGAACAAAATGATACTCGCGACCAAGCGCAAGAACTTCAAGCAGCCTGACCAGTCTGTACTGGAACAGATCAGGGCTTTAAAGGAGATGTATGGTATCCGCAAGCATTCTCTGGAACTGTTGTTAAATGACCAATGGGATCAACAGGATATTGGTTGCAAATGTTAACCTGGAAAATCTGTTCAGTCTTTAACTAAGCACTAGTGCACTGTGAACCAGAATGAAATAGCGCAAAACTGAAAATATTATAAAAGCCTTGGACTATCTCAAGGCTTTCCATGCCTCAATAGCCTGCAGACCCACATCTAATCCCACTTCATAGGTATATTGCAGTTTTCGTTTATCCTTGCAGAGACGGTTGGCAAGCCGTTTGTCATCTGGTGGGCAGATTTCCAGAATCTTTTGTGTCACCGGTGCAGTTTGAGCCTGTCGAATGAACTTTACCGACTGATTATAGCGTTCACAGCGTTCTTGCAAACTTAAGGCAAATCCTTGATTCTTTTTAACTATATATTTTGCCAGAAACTGGTCACCCTTACTGCTGGCTTTAAAATAGTTTTTTGGCCGGGTACGAATCACCATTAGTTGCGTAACATCAGGCTGGGCTGCTGCCCACTGTATTGGCAGGGCATCTGCTACGCCACCATCGAAATAAGGTTCACCATTTACCAGTACGGGTTGACGGGTCAGTACCGGGATGGAACTAGACGCACGTAATCCGTCGAAAATGTTCTCCTGGCTGGCACGTACATATTCAGCATGGCCATGAATGGCATGAGTCAGAACCATATAAAAATCTGGATTTTGCCTGAACAGTGCATTCTGATCCAAAGGTGATTCCTGTTCAACAACATCCCACATCCACTGCATGTCTAGCAGATCACCCCCTTTAAGAAAACGGCCATAGTGGATGAACTCACGGCGCAGGGAATGATCCAGATAAATATCAATATTCCTTCCTATCTGGCCTGCAAGATAGTTGGCTACATTGGTTGAGCCAGAAGAAACCCCGACAAATAAACTGAAAGGATTAAAATCATGTTTTAAGAAAGCATCGAGCACACCACAGGTGAAAGAGCCGCGCATACCGCCGCCCTCTACTACAAGTGCATTACGTGTTAGATCTGTCATATGCTTTTAATTCATCAGTTTAATGAGAATGTTCCTGATCACCGTGGCTATGTTCAATATGTTCGCCCGGAGCGGTTGAGGTTTCAGTAGAGGGCTGATCCGGCTGCTGAGTTGCATTAGCCTTTTGCTGGTTAGCCTGTGCTGCCTGCATGGCTTCAGGTGACATGGCCGGTGCATTTTTAAAGGCATGCTGCTGAGTATTTTTTTGCTGCTGACTTGGCATATAGTCTGGCTCATTGGTTACAGCCAGATAAAAAAAGCCCATAAAGAAACAGCCTAGAATCACGGCAACAATCAGTGCTTTCCAGCCCCATGGAGAATGCTCAGGAGAAGAATGATCTACCATAATAAATATCCAAAGTAAGAAAAAATACTGACTAAACTGGGTATAGTTATAGCATAAAACTGTCAAGAAATAGACTGGGGATTTCTAATATACTGAAAATGAAAAAAGAATTTTTTGTTTAAAATATAAAAGCTAAAAATGGTTAAATATGAAATGTCTACATGAGAAACAAAAAAGACGCGCAATCGCGTCTTTTTGTTCTGATCATTAAGCAGCGATTGGTAGTCCAGATTGTGCATGTTGTCTTAATCGCTGTGGTGGAGCAAAACGCTCGCCATATTCTGCAGCTAGCTGTTCAGCACGAGCCAAGGCGCGTTCCAATCCGTACTGGTTCAGGTACTGTATGGCACCACCGGTCCATGGTGCATAACCGATGCCAAAGATAGAGCCTACATTGGCATCGACTACAGATTCCAGCACACCTTCCTCTAAACAGCGTAAGGTATCTAGAGCCTGAACAAAAAGAAAGCGTTCAATCAGCTCCTGCTCTGGTACTTCCTTATTTTTATTCCAGCGGCTCAAGCCTTTCCATAAATATTTTTTACCTTGTGCCGGATATTCATAAAAACCCTGACCTGCGGCTTTACCCTTACGGTCAAATTCATGAATCATAGTTTGAATCACTTCATCAGCCGGTGTCAGGGGTAAATCTTGACCTATGGCCTGTAATGCTTTACGGGTTTCTTTTGCGACATACTCGCTTAAAGTCAGTGAAACTTCATCCTGAATTGCGAGTGGACCGACGGGCATACCTGCCTTAAGCGCTGCCATTTCTATACGTGCCGGATGGATTCCTTCAGCCAGCATGCGCAGACCTTCCTGTACAAACTTGCCAAACACCCGACTGGTAAAGAAACCACGACTGTCATTGACCACAATAGGAGTTTTACCAATTTGCTGCACAAAGTCATAGGCTTTAGCCAGTGTGGCTGCCGAGGTCTGTTGTCCCTTAATAATTTCGACCAGTTGCATTTTGTCGACCGGACTAAAAAAATGCAGACCAATAAACTGCGCAGCATTACGACTGGCCTGTGCCAGATCAGAAATGGGCAGGGTAGAGGTGTTTGATGCCATCACACCCGTTTCATTTAAATAAACTTCTGCTTGCTGGGTAACCTGTGCTTTAAGCTGTTGATTTTCAAATACAGCTTCTATCACCAGATCACAACCTTCCAGGGTGCTCATATCAGCTGTAGGATGGATCAGCTGTAAAATCTGGTCACGTTTTTCAACACTCATACGGCCTTGACTGACTTTTTTATCAAGCAGTTTCTGGCTGTAGGCCTTACCCTTTTCAGCATTTTCTATAGATACATCTTTGAGTATTACTGGAATTCCTTTAATTGCAATAGCATAGGCGATTCCTGCTCCCATCATGCCAGCGCCTAAAACAGCTACCTTTTTAGCCTGCCATTTTTCATATCCTGCCGGACGGCTAGCCCCTGACTTGATGGCATTTAAGCCATGCCAGAATGTTCCTATCATATTTTTAGACACCTGTCCGGTGGCCAGATATGTAAAAGCGCGTGATTCAATCGTAAGTGCAGTATCAAAGTCGACCTGCGTACCTTCAACAGCTGCTGCCAGAATCGCTTCAGGGGCAGGGTAGCAGCCTTTCGTTTTATCAATCAGTATGGCTGGAGCAATCGCCAGCATCTGGGCAACCGCAGGGTGTTTTGGATCTCCGCCCGGAATCTTGAAGCCTTTAACATCGAAAGGCTGCTGTGACTGCGGATGAGCCTGAATCCAGTCAAAGGCCTTTTGTAATAGTTCTTCTTCATGATCTGCCGTATCATGAATTAGACCCAGTGATAAAGCTTTTTCTACACCAAACTGTTTTCCTTCAATTAAATAAGGCAGGGCAGTTTGAATGCCCAGCAGTCGGATCATCCGGACAATACCTCCACCTCCCGGCAACAAACCCAAGGTCACTTCAGGTAAGCCGAATTTGGTTTTAGAGTCTTTTAAAGCGATACGGTAATGGCAGCCAAGTGCCAGCTCCCAGCCACCACCTAAAGCTGTACCATTTAAACAGGCAACCACTGGAATACCCATAGTTTCGATATAGCGTAAATCTGCTTTGAGTTTTTGTACCATATGAAAAAATTCAGTTGCCTGTGCCGGTGTGGTAGTCACCAGCTCGTCAAGATCTCCACCGGCAAAGAATGTTTTTTTGGCTGAACGGAAAATAATACCTTTTACTTCAGTTTCAGCTCTGAGCTGCTGAACAACTTTATCTAGCGATGCACGGAACTCGGCATTCATGGTGTTAGCTGACTGGCCGCTGGAATCTAGGGTCAGCACTACAATCTGGTCTGTATTCTTTTCGTATTGAATTGCGCTCATGTTATTCTCCTTATACGCGCTCGATAATAGTAGCAATTCCCATGCCGCCGCCGACACATAAAGTCGCCAGGCCACGTTTTTTATCCTGACGCTCCAGTTCATCCAGTAAGGTCCCAAGAATCATGGCGCCAGTTGCACCTAGCGGATGTCCCATTGCAATTGCACCGCCATTGACATTTACTTTGGCTGGGTCAACCTTGAGTTCATGAATAAAGCGCATGACCACTGCTGCAAAAGCTTCATTGACTTCAAACAGGTCAATATCATCAATACTCAGTCCAGCCTTTTTTAGTGCTTTACGTGCAGCAGGTGCTGGCCCGGTTAGCATGATCGTCGGATCGGTGCCAACCAGAGCAGTCGACAAGATTTTAGCTCTAGGTTTCAGATTCTGTTCTTTCACTGCTTTATCAGAGGCAATCAGTACCAGTGCAGCGCCATCAACGATACCAGAAGAGTTTCCGGCATGATGTACATGATGAATCTTTTGTGCTTCCGGATATTTTTGTAGGGCTACTGCATCAAAGCCCATTTGGCCCATCATTTCAAAGCTCGGATTAAGTTTGGCTAGCCCTTCAGCCGTGGTATTCGGCTTGATAAATTCATCTTCTGCCAGAATGACAACACCTGCTTTGTCCTTAACCGGTATTACAGACTTTTTGAAATAACCACTGGCCTGTGCTTGTGTAGCTTTCTGCTGTGAATGTAGCGCAAAGTGGTCTACGTCTTCACGGGTATAACCGTCCAGTGTAGCAATTAGGTCAGCTCCGATACCCTGTGGCACAAAACCACTGTATAAATTGGTTTCCGGGTCAAGTGCCCAAGGTCCACCATCTGAGCCCATCGGTACACGTGACATAGACTCGACACCACCTGCCACCACCAGATCCTCCCAGCCAGAGCGAACCTTCATTGCCGCCATATTGACCGCTTCAAGGCCTGAAGCACAGAAGCGGTTAATTTGTACACCGGCAACGTCATCATTCCAGCCCGCCGCGACAGCTGCGGTTTTGGCAATATCTGCCCCTTGGTCACCTACAGGCGTTACACAGCCCAAAACAATATCATCAACTTTAGAAGTATCAAGCTGATGACGATGCTGTAATTCGTTGAGTAATCCGGTGAGCAGACTGATCGGTTTAACTTCATAAAGTGAGCCGTCTTTTTTCCCTTTTCCTCGCGGGGTGCGAATGGCATCAATAATATAAGCCTCGCTCATAATTTTTCCTTTTTATATTGAATGACTGGTTTTTCTAATTTTTGAGTGTACTGCAAAGCAAACAGAGTGCAATGACGAGAACGAATCAGGCTAAATGTTGGTTTTTGCCAATACTGAATATAAATAATTATAAAAAAGCCCAAGTGTTTACACCTGGGCGGAGGAAAACTCGGAAATTGAGTTAAGACTTAATGATAACCATGTAATTGGCGGTACAGACCCGGGGTGACACCAGTCCATTTCTTGAAAGCGCGGTGGAAGGTGCTGGTTTCACTAAAACCGACCTGCTGTGCAACATCTTCCAAGGTTAATTCCGGATTAAGCAGCAGGTGAATGGCAGCATCGCGGCGTAAGGCATCTTTAACTCCCTGATAACTTTTACCTTCTGCAGCCAGACGGCGGCGCAGGGTCTGCGGTGACAGATAAAGCATGGAAGCAACATCGTTTAAGGTTGGCATCTCTTCGCCAATCTGGCTCTTTAACACATCACGAATACGCGATGTAAGAGAATTTACATTTTTGAATTTCACCAGCAGTTGTGCTGGCGCAGTTTTCAGGAACTCTTCCAGTGACTCATCATTCTGACGGATGGGCAGGTCCAGATAGTCGGCAGCGAAAGTTACTTCAGTACGTGGTGCATCAAACTGCATGACCGGCGCAAAAAATAGCGCATCATATTCATCTGCATGGGCAGGGCGGCCATAACCAAAATGTACCCGTTCTAGCGGTATGCGGCGTCCGATCAGCCAAGAAGCCAGACCATGCCAGATCATCAGCATACTTTCAGTAATAAAGTGGTCCGGGTCCATACTTTTAGGAATTAATGGCACCAACCGTGCTTCATGCTTGTCACGCTCTAGCGTAACTGACCATTCATCACCAAACAGCTTATAAAACTGTGAAGAAAGTTCTAGTGCATCACCGAGAGTTTTGGCATGTATAATCAGCTGGCACATAATGGCAAAGGTGCCGAGCCGACGTGGCTGTACGTCAAAACCGACGTGTTCATCCTGAGTGACCATCCATAGCATTTTAATGAAACGGGTGTACTGTTCAGGCGAGATACGAGCTTTCGGCTGGCGTAGCAGTTCGGCCTCGACACCGACATGTGAAAGTAAGGTTTCTACATCCATGCCGAGGCGTTTTACACCAGTCAGAGCCGCATTGACGAAATGGATACTGATCGTATCGCGGCTCATGTTAAATCCTTCAGTCTCTTTTATGTTCACGTGTGGTTGACCTAAATGACGCTAAAAATTATTTAATTGGCAATTTACAATAGGTAGACTACCATTTTTACATGATAAATTGCCGAAATGATCAAGGTAAATGGCTGAACATGACATTGTTTACCCGATTTTATCTTTTTAAGATGAAATGAAACCTTATCTGGATAAAACAATAATGACTACCCCTTTAAATGGACTGAAGGTACTGGATTTCTCGACTTTATTGCCTGGACCTTTTGCCAGTTTGTATCTGGCCGATCTCGGTGCAGAAGTTATTCATGTCGAGTCTGCAACTCGCCCCGACTTGATCAGGCTTTTACCGCCTTATGCTAATGGACAGGCAACTGCACACAGTTATTTAAACCGTAATAAACAGTCAGTAACTCTGGATTTGAAAGATAAGACCAGTATTGAACTGATCAGGCAAAAAATAAGTGAATTCGATATTGTAGTGGAGCAGTTCCGGCCAGGCGTAATGAAACGTTTAGGCTTAGACTATGCTGTACTGGCCGAACTTAATCCGCGACTGATTTATTGTTCAATCACTGGCTATGGTCAAGATGGTCCTTATAGGGACCGGGCAGGACATGATATTAACTACCTTGCTGTTGCTGGTATCGCAGGCCATAGCGGACGAGAAAAAGATGGTCCACCCCCTCTGGGCATTCAGGTGGCAGATATTGCAGGAGGCTCACTCCATGCAGTCATCGGTATTCTCACCGCAGTGATCGAGCGTCAGCAAAGCGGTCTCGGACAATATATTGATATTTCCATGACAGACTGTGTAGCGACTTTAAACAGTATGGCTGCTTCCGCTGCTCTGGCCGGGAAAACTCCGCAGATGCCAGAACAGGAACACTTAAATGGCGGCACATATTATGACTATTACCAGACTAAAGATGGCCGTTATCTATCTGTCGGCAGTCTGGAACCGCAGTTTATGCAAGGTCTGGCCCAAGTCTTGGATCTTCCTGTTCTGCTGGAAAAAGGTACTTCTTTTGATAGTGATGACCGAAAACAAGTCAAACAGGCTATTCAAGCCAAAATCTTAACGAGAACCTGGGCAGAGTGGAGTAATACTTTTGCAGCACTGGATATTTGTGTCGAACCGGTGCTGAGGCTGGATGAGGCCCTAAATTCTCCTTTAGCACAAGCCCGTAAATGGATTGTTCAAGTGCCTGTAGCAGCAGACCTGAAAAAAACCGAACCGCAGCTGGCTTGTCCTATCAAGTTCTCCCGATCACAAGCACGCTATACATTTAGCGGTCAGAGCCTAGGAGAGGGAAACTGGCCTGAATCGTCTCAGTAAATTGCACAGGAACAGGTAGAATAACAGCTGATCATCGTGTTTTGGCTCTTTATCAATAAAACCGCTATTAAATATGTAAAAAACGCATTTTGTTGATGAACCAAAGCTCGTTATGCTATCAGCCGTTATAATGAATCTAGCCGTACGCCATGTATTTATATACTGATTTCGATCAACAGCTGGTCAATGAACGCGTTGCACAGTTCCGTGATCAAACAGAACGCTATTTAGCCGGTAAACTTACCGAGGATGAATACCGTCCACTGCGCCTCCAGAATGGTCTATATGTACAACGTTACGCACCTATGCTGCGTATGGCAGTACCTTATGGCCTGATGAATTCCAAGCAGTTAAGAAAAATTGCTGAAATTTCAAAAAAATATGACCGTGGTTATGCGCATGTTTCTACCCGTCAGAACATCCAGCTGAACTGGCCGGCACTTGAAGATGTGCCTGACATTCTGGCTGAACTGGCAACAGTACAGATGCATGCAATCCAGACTTCGGGTAACTGTATCCGTAATACGACGACTGACCAGTATGCCGGTGTGGTTGCAGGCGAGATTGCTGATCCGCGACCAACTTGCGAGCTGATCCGCCAGTGGAGTACATTTCACCCGGAATTTGCTTTCTTGCCGCGTAAATTCAAGATTGCTGTTTCAGCACTTGCAGAAGTTGACCGCGCTGCGACTGCGTTTCACGATATTGGTGTTTATATCGTACGTAATGCACAGGGCGAGCTGGGTTATAAAATTATGGTAGGTGGCGGTCTGGGCCGTACTCCTATCATTGGCAGTGTAATCCGTGAATTCCTGCCACGTGAAGACCTAATTGCGTATCTGGAAGCAGTATTACGTGTCTATAACCTGCATGGACGCCGTGACAATAAATATAAAGCACGGATCAAGATTCTGGTTAAAGCCCTGACACCACAAGTATTTGCAGAGAAAGTCGAAGCCGAATTTGCACATACTCGTGAAAGTCTGAAAATTCAGCCAGAAGTTCTTAAAAAGCTGGATGAAGAATTCACACCATTTGATTACCAGAATCTGGCTGATGAAGACTTTACTGAACTGTTTGAAGCTCATCCTAAATTCAAGCACTGGTTTAATATCAATACCCATGCTCATAAAGTGCAGGGTTACCGTATTGTAACCATTTCGCTCAAGCGTGCTGGTGTGGCGCCTGGTGATATGACTACGGAAGAGATGAATCTGATTGCTGACCTGGCAGACCGTTATACATTTGGTGAACTGCGTACTACGCACGAGCAGAATATTGCGCTGGTCGATGTGCCGCAAAGAGACCTGTTTGAATTATGGCAGACTCTTGATGCACAGAACCTGGCACGTGCACATATCGGATTCCTGACAGATATTATCTGCTGTCCGGGCGGAGATTTCTGTTCACTGGCAAATGCCAAGTCTATTCCGATTGCTGAAGCGATTACCCGCCGTTTTGAAGACCTGGATACGCTGTATAATCTGGGTCAGCTTGATCTGAATATTTCAGGCTGTATGAATGCCTGTGGTCATCACCATGTCGGTAACATCGGTATTTTAGGGGTAGACAAAAAAGGCGCTGAGTTTTACCAGATTACACTCGGTGGTAATGCTGACCATGACGCTTCTATTGGCGATATTCTCGGGCCTTCATTTGCAGCTGAAGTGGTACCAGATATTATTGAAGAAATCTTAAATACATATCTGGATTTGCGTACAGACAATGAAAAATTCATTGATACTTACCGCCGCGTAGGAATTCAGACCTTTAAGGAGCGTGCATATGCTTAATACAGCATTACCTGTACTTTATAAAGATGGCACGATTGCGGATAATACCTATCAGCTGATTGGTGAAGATGGTCAGTTACCTACGGGAGATGTCCTACTGACTACAGCACAGCTGGAGCAGCTGGCACAAGTACAAGGTAAAAAGGCACTTTATTTGACAGTCAATGACTCACCAGAAGATCACCAGTTTCCGTTAGATGCACTGGATGCCATCTTTATTGAGTTTGCCGGTTTTAATGATGGCCGTGGTTATTCCTTTGCAGCGTTACTGCGTCGTCAGGGCTTTCAGGGTGAACTACGTGCAGTAGGTGATATTTTTAAGGACGTTTTGAACTATATGAAACGTTCCGGCTTTGACAGTTTCGTAGTTAAGGAAGGTAAAGATGTTGAGGAAGCTGCGGCTGGTCTGCAAGACTTTACTCATCCTTATCAGGCCTCGACGGGTGTAGGACAGGCCAATTATCAGACGGGTCTTTTCCGTTAATTTCAAAAACTGTAAATAAAAACCGGGCTATATGCCCGGTTTTTTACATCTAGTCTAAAGTTTAATAAACATCACGGCGATAGCGGCCATTTTGGCGAAGATCATCCACACAGCACTCACCCAAAATATCGATCAGGGCCTGATCTACATCGCTTGCCATTCCGTTAATACTGCCGCAGACATAAATTACTGCGCCACGTTCAATCCAGCTTTTTAGCTCTTCGCTATGTTCACGTAAAATATGGTGTACATACATACGCTGCTCCTGATCACGTGAAAAGGCCAGATCCAGACGTTGCAACATACCTGTAGTTTGCCAGGCTTCTAGGGTAGACTGATAGAAGTAGTCACAGTTGCGTTGGCGCTCACCAAAAATCAGCCAGTTTTGCGTATAGTCTTGGCGTACACGGCTGTGCAGCAGGCTCATCAGTCCTGCGATACCTGTTCCATTACCAATACAGATAATTGGACGATTATCATCGATCAGATGGAAAGATTCATTGGTACGAATGCGTAGTGCCACCGGTGAGTGTAAGGGTACATGCTTGGTCAGCCAGCCTGACCCCAAACCAAGACCATCTGCTCCTTCACACTGACGTACCACCAGACGCAAAACCTGCTGTGAAGGTATACTGGCAATCGAATACTCGCGTGAAGGCAGGGCAGGTAACTGTTCCAGTAACTGATCAACGCTATTAAAGACTTCAACCGTTCCGGTCAGGTCACGATCCCATAAAGCCTCTGCAAGGCTCATATTTATTGAATTTACTTGCGTATTGCCATCCAGCTGATGCTGGTTCAGAAAGTCTTGAATACGTGCTTGGCTATTGCCCGGCTGTATCTCGGCAATATCGCCCGCCTGCCAGATTACATCATGCTTGGCTTTCAGCTCGACATTATAGGCCGGACGACCCAAGCTGCCCGGATTAAGCAGCTCGCGCTTATCCAGTATCCACTGGTCAAATACTTTTTCAATATTCATGTTGCTTAAATCAAGCCGGGTAGCCCGAGCCAGGGCCTGATTCCAACGCTGAATATCTTCATTACTGCCATTATTAATTTCAATGACATCAAATAGGGGATGAGCACCAGAGCGTTTTAACCAGTGATTCACCTCATGCCCAAAGCTGCAATAACTGTCAGGATATTCCTGTGAACCCAAGGCCAGAACAGCATAGTTCAAGTGGCTTAAATCCAGATCACTCTTCATTAGCTTTTTAACAAAACCAGTGGCCAGATCTGGAGCTTCACCAGTACCGTAGGTACTCACTACAAATAATACATGCTCTGCCTGTTTAAGGTCAGCCTCATGCAGCTGCTGTATCGGTTTGACAGTAACCGGTTGTCGGGCTTCTTGTAAGCTGGTTGCAGTACGCCACGCCAGCTGTTCAGACATACCGGTTTGAGTAGCATAGGTAATGAGCCAGGATTTTGCATTCGGATCAATAGAATGAGCAGTACTGCTGTTACGTGCAGCCTGTGTCAGTTTTTTCTGCTTGCGGCGTTTTAAATACAGCATCCAGCCTGTAACAAAGAAGAGTGGCATGGCCAGTGCTGCCAGCATAACCAAAAACTGATAAACCGATCCAAAGAAACTGCCCCGGTGCACGGGTAACATGCTGCTCATGATTTTTTCATTCAGCTTTTTATCTTCATAAAGCTCAAGATTTTCAAGTTGAGACGTCCGATAATCGAAGACTGCTTTATTGCGGGCGCGCTCATGTTGAGGCACAGCATCTGTAAAGGACAGCTCAATTTTACCATCCGGTTTTTTAGGTAATGTCAGGGTCAGACTTGAATATTCACGTTCAATTTGTGCATTAAAGCCTGTCCAGGCTTGAGTCAGTGCCAATTGAACCTGTTCGGGAGGAAGGCCCTGACCACGCTTACGATCAGCTTCACGGTCACCTGTCTGCTGTCCACCGCTTCTACCGGTAGACGCTTGCAATTCTTTTTCTTGCCCTCGTGGCTGGTTACCTCCCTGTAAAGCAGGCTGTTCACGTTCTACACCCAGTACCTTAAACATACCATTACGCCACCACTCATATGACCAGAATAAGCCGGTACAGGCCAAAATCAGATAGAAGATCACTACCCAAGTCCCAACTACGGCATGCAAATCCCAGATAAAGTTGCGTCCCTTTAAGCGGGGTTTAATGAAAAACCACTGACGCCATGAATGTTTTTTGGGCCAGCGCAAATAGAGTCCGCTTAGCACAAAGAAAATCAGCATTAATGTACAGGCACCGGTAATCTGTTTGCCGACCGGGCCTACTGTTAGATTACGGTGCAGCTGCTGAATAAACTGGAAAAACTTGCGTCCTTGAATTTCAGGTAGAACTTCTGCGGTATAGGGGTTTACCATCATGTTATAACCGCGGCGCTCTCCTTTTTTCTCGATATTGACTGTAGAAGAAGCAGCTGGATCAGTGTCGACTGTAATACTGTTAATTTTAAGTTCAGGCGACTGCTGATGGAAATGTTGATACAGCTCGGCAGGTGTCAGCTTGTCACGTTGTTCGGCCTGAACTACATAACTGTCCTGATTAATCCATTTTAAGATTTGCTGTTCATAGGAGTAAATTGCTCCCGTTACTCCCATAATCGAGAGAATCAGCCCCGCAGTAATCCCCAGAAACCAGTGAACTTGGAAAAATGTTTTTTTAAACATGTGCGTAGTGGAATTATCATGTGCCAAGAATGGCACCGATTATAAACAAAAATTAAGTAGATAAAATGGATTTTGCGATTAATAGACATTCTCATTATCATTTATTTTAAGTAATTTATAAAAAACCTCCATAAGCAGGAGGTTTTTTAACTCTGAATTTTAAAATACTCAGATGGTTTTAGGTTCACCCACCGCTTCTTTGAGATGCTTGCGAATAACGGCAAAAGAGAAATTCTTGCTGTCCATACGCTTTGGCAGGATATATGCACCTGGCTGATCTTTTACTTTAAAATTCATCAGAATAAAGTCCGGCGCATCATACCATTCATAAACATCTTTCCAGCCGATGGTTCCTACACCTTCCTGCATACCCATTTTCTGGCGCATAACAATGCCATGTGGCTGAACGCCCAAACGAATTCCCTTGATTTCCTGAACCGGAAATTCAGTCATTTTGCGCTTAACATACCACTCCAGACCATATTTGCGTACCAGCAGGTAAAGCGCTACACCAACCAGAGCTACCCAGCAGAAAATGGTTGAGTAGTTTTTAAGAAAGATAATCCCCAAAATAGCCAGAACGGCAATTACGCCCATAATGGCCCAGGCTTTCATACCGATCTTGTTGGTACTACGCCAGATCAGCAACTGAACCTGACGCTGTTCGGCTTCTGAAACTTCGTAATTGACCGGCTGTAAAGTATAGCTATAAGTATTTTTCGCGTTCATAGTGCAAATAATGAATGGTAAACTCTTCAAAGTTTAGCATTAATTCTGCCCGTTCAGGGAGTATATTGTGCCAATTTAAGACTGAATTACAAGGAAGCCAATTCGGTCGCAGCATTATCCTGCTCATTGCTAAGGCTTTGCTTGAGCGTACTGAGCTGTTGCAAAATACTGAGCATTAGTGAAAGTTGTTGCAGAATAATCAGAGACTTTTGATCTTCTTCATGATTTTGTCTGAGACGTTCGCGAGTTGCAATGAGTATATTCTGGGCACTCAGGTCTGGTGTCTCATCACGTAACAGAGCGCCGCGTATGTCATCTAAAGCCTGATCTAGCAGTTTAAGAATCTCTTGGTCTTTTACCTGTTCCCGATGAGCACCTAATGCTGCGATGTAACTTAAAAAGGTATGGCTCAGACATAAAAATTCGAATGCCCGACTTTTCTGTAACGGATCAAAATCGGGTTCAGTTGCCAAGGTAGAAATGAGAGATGCCATTTCAGCATCGGTATTGTGCGCGCTACGGCGAACAATCCGATAGGTTAAACCATTGTTACGGCCCTCATGATATTGCTGAACGACTTCATTTAAATAGTCGCACTGTGCACTGAGTGCTCGCTGAATACTGCGTGGCAATCGGCGAAATTTCCAGTCAGGCCAGATAAAGCTGACACCGAACCATGCCAGCGCGCAGCCGATTAGGGTATCTATCATACGCGGTAAGGCGGCGGTAAATCCCATTCCGTCCAAGTTGAAGTTGATAAGGGCTAAGATGGTAATGAATGCAGTAGCTTGGGCATATTGTTTACTGCGCAGCTCAAAAAACAGAACGCCGCTTAATACCAGTAAACAAAGCTGGCCTTCTATTGAAGGTACAAAATATAAAATGGCATATCCAATAATAATACCGACCAGTGTACCTACAATACGCAAACGTAAGCGGCGCTTGGTAGCATTAAAGTTGGGCTGGCTTACAAATAGGGCGGTGAGCAAAATCCAGTAACCATATTGAATATTAGTGAGTTGTACGAACACATACCCTATAAACAGTACAATTGATAAACGCACAGCATGGCGAAACAGGACAGATTCTGGTGTCAGATGCTGCTTGATACGAATTACAATATCATCCCAGCCTTTTAAATCATCATCTTTAAGCTGGTTTTCAAGGTATCTGCTTCTTTCAACTACATAACGTTCAGTTTCAACATTACGCAGCTGGGCATCAATCGATTTTAGGTTGCGATACAAGGCAAACAGTGCATTTACCCAAACCTGATCATAATACTGTTCGTCCCGCAGCTTCTCTAATGAAATACGCAGGTTTTCAAATGCATGCTTGAAGCGGCGGTTATGCTGGTACGTCGTCCGCTTTAAAATACTTTCACCCAAGTCTTTACAGGCCTTGCCCTGAATAGTGAGAATGCGCTGAAAACGAAACAAGATGTCACTATGTTCAAAGATTTTCGCAAGTTTCTGATAGTCAATATGAGCTGAGTCAACCCGCTCATGAATATCTTGGGCCGCAAAATAATAGTGCAGACTGCGACGGGTATCACGTTGACCCCGGTCACCTTTTAACCGGGTGAGCAGGGCAGTTTTCATTTCATTGAAAATACCCACAAGCTTGCCGTTTTCAAGTGACAGGTCAATCATACTTTGCTGATAGCTGTCGGGTGTCATATCAACATCAAACAGGGCAGATTTGGCAAACAGGAAATCACCCAGTGCCGAATAGCATTGGGAAAGTTTATCCTGTACCTGACGTACTGGAAATAGCAGGAAACTGATGGTGGAAATCACTCCATACCAGACTGCGCCTGCGACCAAGAGCAAAGGCTGGTTATACCAGTGATCAAACAGGTGTACTCCCAGCATTGAGTAAACTGAAATAACCAGACAGCCATATGAAATAGTGGCATAACGCCGGCCCAGAGAACCGAGCAATATCCAGCCAATACAGGAAATGATCAGCCCGATTGCAAACAGGACTGGATAGGGAAACAGAAACTGGATAGAAGCAGCCGTGATAAAGAACCCGATATAGGTATAGACTAGATTCATAATCCTGACTGAAAAACGGTCATCAATATCACTTAGTGCAGCCGCGACTACACCCAAAGTTAAAGGAATGGTCGCCAGTTGCTGACCCAGCAGATAAGGCACAAATGCGGTTGCAGTAAAGGCAATAATCATGCGCACGTTATACATGAAGGACGTATTGTACGTGGCCTGCTGAACACGGGTAAGCCAAGCTTTCAATCGACACCTTTTTAAGAACAGGTTGTATAAAAATTATTCAAAGACACTGTATAATGTGAAACTTCACGAATCACTATGACAAATCATACTATGGAGCGTGTAAGCTTGTCTTTAATCTTATAAATTCATCAATCATCTATGGACCTATCCAAGGATAATAGTCGTTCGCACTACAGCTTACCGTGGCTGATGCTGCTGGCCTCGCTGACTGCTTTAGGCCCGCTTTCGATCGACATGTATCTGCCGGCTTTACCCGGCATGGCAGAGGAATTTGGCGTCAGTACACAAATGGTGGCCAATACCTTGCCAGCCTATTTCTTGGGACTTGCTGTCGGGCAGCTGATTTATGGTCCGGTCAGTGACCGTATTGGACGGAAAAAACCTCTCTATTTTGGTTTGCTTCTGTACGTCGTGGCCAGTCTGCTATGTGCATTCGCTACCAGTGAATGGAGCCTGATTTTCAGCCGAATATTACAGGCTCTAGGCGGATGTGTGGGTGTTGTGATTGCCCGTGCTGCAATCCGTGACCGGCTAGATGTTCAAGCTTCTGCACAAGCTTTTGCCAGTATGATGATTGTGATGGGAATCGCGCCTGTTATGGCACCGGCCTTAGGCGCCTGGCTCCTCATCTATTTTGAATGGCATGCTATTTTCGTTGCCTTAGCTCTGATTGGGGTAATTTGCTGTATTTGTGTCGCCTTATTTTTTAAGGAAACTCTGCAACCTGAACGTCGTTTAAAGTTAAGTGCGAGACAGGTGCTCAGTTTATATAAAACAATTTTTCAGGATAAAAGTTTCCGTGGTCCGATGGTGATTGGCTGTTTTACTGGCGCAGTGCTGTTTTGCTATATCAGTTCAGCTGCGTCCGTCCTGATTGATCAATATCATCTAAGTCAGCAGCATTTTGCCTATGCTTTCGGATTTAATGCTGTAGGGATTACCCTATTTTCATCCATTAATAAACGCTTGGCCCGAAATATGTCGATCATACAGCGTTTAAAGCTTGGTGGAATTCTCCAGTTAATGGGTGTTTTTATTCTGCTTGGTGCAGGACTGTATGACGATACTGCACTTGCTATTGTGATGTCAGGTCTGTTTCTGGCTGTCTCGGGTATTGGTTTTACCGGACCAAATGCAATGGCCTTGGCGATGGCCGAGCAGGGCAGTCGCGCCGGTACAGCCAGCGCAATCATGGGGAGTATGCAATTTGCCTGTGGCCTGCTTGGCGGATTAATCCTGAATTTTCTGTTCTGGAGCCCCCTGCTAAATATGGCACTGGTAATGCTGTTCTTTATCGTAATTGGTGTGGCCAGTATATTTAAAAGCAGAAACTCTCTAGCTCTTTAAGGATTAAAGTTAAAGGCATCTATATATAAAAGATCTCTTGTGGTTTAATCCAGAAAAACTGCAAAATTTTCTACCGGTTCGCGTGGAGTAATAAACGTATTAACCAGTGCTTCTGGGTCGGCGTAGCCTAGCGCAACTGCGCAAACCAGTTCTTCATCTTCCGCAGCGCCCAGAATTTCTAAAACCAGAGGGTGAAAATGATTCCAGGCAGCTTGCGGGCAAGTATCTAAACCGCGAGCTTTAGCGGCAACCATCACATTCTGGATCATCATAGAAATATCCATCTTCGACCCGATTCCCATAATTTTGTTAACGGTAAAAAACAGACCAACTGGTGCATCGAACAGTTTGAAATTACGTAACTGCTGCTCAGCCATTTTTTCTTTTTCTCCTTTTTGAATGCCTAGCAAACCATATAGCCCCCAGCCATTCTCACGACGCCGGTCAATAAAAGGGGAAATCCAGGTAGAGGGATAGTAGGCAAAAGTTTCTTTATATTGTGCTGCCAGTTCTGGATGTTGACTGCTTTCAATCTGAGCCTGACATACGGCTTCAACTAGAGCATCACGCTTTTAGCCATAAACAACATATACTTTCCAAGGCTGAGTGTTGGTACCGGAAGGCGCATAGCTGGCTACTGAAAGAATATCCCGAATCAGTTTTGGGTCTACTGGAGTGGATAAAAATGCGCGGACTGAATGACGGGAAGTGATGGCTTCATCGACATGGCGAACTTGCTCAGGGTTCATAAAAATACCGGGTTCAGGCTGCTTTATAGTTACTTCTACTATATACAATAGTCTTATAAATAAAATAATAGCTTTATATACCGGTTTATAACCTTAAGAATAATAAGGTATTTGTGTTTTATATCACAAAAAACGATCGTAAATTTAAAAATAGACGTTAAAACTGAATTTAATAACAAAGAGAACTTGTTACATTAGCCCTAAGTAATACACATTATGTTACTAACAACGGAATTTTAGCGTTTTTATTTTAATTTTTGTAAGCATTTAAGTGCAGTACTTTTAAAAGAGTTTGGCAGTACTTAAGGAATAGCATAATTGAACTTGCAGGCTGACCTGGCCAACCTTGCACGGATGCGGACATAATAATATTTCTGGAGATTAGGATGAGCAAAGTATCTAGCCGAAAAGCTTTTCTGCCACAGGGACTCGCGGTTGCAGTTGCTGCACTGATGATGAACTCGGCACATGCCATGACAGAACAACAAGAACTTCAACAGCTTCGTGCTGAGGTTAAAGAACTCAAGGCATTGATTCACCAGCATTTACCTCAAGCTTCCAATCAGGGGCAAAATACTGTAGCAAGTTCTTCAGCACTGCAAGCTACACCTCAAGTTGTCCCTTTATCTCAGCAGTCTGGTAATAATGCCAGCCCGCCGGCACCTGCTACGCCTGCAACCGGTTTAACAGCCCGCACAGCAAATGGTGCGGAAGTTAAGCTTTACGGTTTTGTCCGTGGTGATGCAGCTTATCAGTTTGAAGGTGGAAGAGGGATCTTTAACCGCATTAATACAGTAACTCTGGACAATGCGCCAGATAAGGAAGCCACTGAAGATCGGTTTGATGCAACTGCGACTACTACACGTGTCGGAGTGGATTTTAAAACTCCAATCCAGGGTGCAGATATTGGGGGTAAAGTTGAAGTCGATTTCCGTGGTGGAAGCAGCAATGACACAGTACGTATTCGTCATGCCTACCTGACTTATAATGACTGGCTGTTTGGTCAGACTACTTCATCATTCCTTTCTTCTGAAACCACACCAGAAATGCTCGACTTTAATGCACCGCTGGGTATCGGAACCTACCGTACTCCAATGGTGCGTTATAGCCATACTCTAGATGCCAATACCCGGTACTTCCTGGGTCTGGAAAAAGGTAATGATGATAACCGTCTGCCAGCAGCTACTGCTAAAATTAACCATAAATTTGCTGATGGTGCAGGCGTAGTAACTGGTCGTGCGCTGTTACAGGAAGTTCGTGCTAGAAATTTAACTGGCAAAGAAGGTGATAAAGATCGTGTACCAGAGCCTTATTTCGATGAAACAGAATTAGGCTGGGGTCTGGCAGTGGGTGCCAACTTTAAACCAACTGACCAGTTAACCTTAAATGCTGATTATTCTCATGTTAAGGGTGATGACAAGTTCCTGCTTTACACAGAAAACCGTTATACCGCTAAGGGCGATAATATTGAGCTGAATGAATTCAATGCTGTGTCTTTAGGCGCGACCTACAAGTTCACACCGCAGTGGCGTAGTACCTTGGGATATGGCGCAATATTCTATGATGATGCAACTGGCTCGGATGATAATGATCAGCTACAACAAGGCTGGTTAAACGTAATGTTTAATCCGGTTAAACCAATCACTTTTGGTGCTGAATATGTCTATGGTGAGCGTGAAACCGCTGCCGGTGTAAAAGGTAAAGATAATCGCATTGGCATGATGGCTAAATACGATTTCTAAATCATTGTAAATAAACTAAAAACTGAGGCACATGCCTCAGTTTTTTTATATTCAAATAAGAATTCTTCTTATATTTTCGACTAATTCCAATAAAAATGAAGTAAAAAGGTCAGACTAAGGTCGTAGATAAATTTGCAATCCCCCCAAGACATCCCTTAAAAAAAACTGCATAATCAGCAAATTTTTTAATCTGTACACCCAAGATAATTTAACTTCCATCGAGTCAACTTCTAGGTAGTATTCTATAGAAGAACTCATTCAACAGTTTGGAGCTTATAATGAGTTTATCTCTCAGTATTAAGCCTGTTCAGCAGTTTCAACATGTATTTACCCATACATTAAAGTTGCTGTGTTTTGCATCCCGGATGGGGGTCCAAATGCAAAGGCCATGTTTCTTCAATATAAGGCAAGATGTAATACAGTCGAGTTTTGATACTTTCCGTTCTTAGATAGAACAGTTCATGTATTCTTAACTTAAAGACGCGATACATTCTTGTGATTACAGCATGCTTTAATTTATTTGAAGTAAAGTTGCCTATAGATTATAAAATCGGCATTTTATATAAAATAAAGTATGAAGAAAGACATTAGCCATATTTGATGGATCTTCTTATGGAATTTACCTTTAATGCGTTTTACACGCTTATTGCAGCAGTAATTGTTTTACTTCTTGGCCGCTTCCTTGTAAACAAGATCGGTTTTCTGAGTCGTTATAACATTCCCGAACCTGTGGCCGGTGGTCTGGTTGCTGCGGTAGTCTCGTTACTTGTGCATTCCCTCTGGGGTTACAGTATTACTTTTAGCAGTGAATTACAGACCAGCTTCATGCTGATTTTCTTTGCTTCCATTGGCCTAAGTGCCAACTTTATGAAGCTAAAAGAAGGTGGTATCGGTTTGGTGGTATTCCTGATCTGTGTTGCTTCATTTATTGTAGTACAAAACGCAGTCGGTATGAGTCTGGCCAGTTTGCTGGGGGTTGATCCGCTGATCGGTCTGATAGCAGGTTCAATTACTCTGACCGGCGGGCATGGTACAGCGGGTGCCTGGGGCGAAATCCTGGAAGTTGAACACGGTATTCAAGGCGCACTTGCTCTGGGGATGGCCAGTGCAACATTCGGTCTGATTATTGGCGGTATTATTGGCGGCCCATTGGCTAAACTTTTAATTAACCGATACAACCTGTCTCAGCCACGCACCGTGCGTCAGATTAATGATCGGGATACACATCCTGCACCCGATTTTCCCGAGCTTGCACCTTTTGAAAATCCGCATCAGGTACGCCTGATTACTGCTGACAATGCGATTACGACCTTGGGCATGTTCGCTGCCTGTCTGGCCTTTGCTGAGTTTATGACAGGTTACAGTAAAGGTACCTGGTTTGAACTGCCAACCTTTGTATGGGCCTTGGGCGGTGGGGTAGTTCTGCGTAACGTTCTAGAAAGTATATTCAAGGTTGATATCTTTGATCGTGCAATTGATGTCTTTGGTAATTCTTCACTGTCACTTTATCTGGCTATGGCACTGCTGTCTTTAAAACTGTGGCAACTGGCTGATCTGGCAGGCCCACTGGTAGTGATTTTAGGCGCACAGACTTTAACTATGGCATTGTATGCAGCTTTCATTACTTTCCGGGTAATGGGCAAGAATTATGATGCCGCAGTACTGGCTGCTGGCCACTGTGGCTTTGGTATGGGCGCAACCCCAACAGCGGTTGCAAACATGCAGGCGATTACCAATATGTATGGTCCATCACATAAAGCCTTTTTGATCGTACCATTATGTGGTGCTTTCTTTGTTGACCTGATCAACGCAACCGTGATTCAGCTGATTCTAAAATTCTTTGCTTAACAGGCATTCATAAAAAAGTCCCCCTCATACGGGGCTTTTTTATTGAGGTTGAAGTCGGCGATATTTTACAAATTTGAGTAGCAAGAGATTGTATGGATGAACAACTAAATACCCGTTTAATGGCTTGGGTAAGTTTCTTTAATGATCCTTTATGGGATTTTTTGGTGGTCTTTCTGGTGGTGGTTGGAGTGTTTTATACACTTCTAACCGGCGCAGTTCAGATTCGCCTATTCTTACACAGTATCCGTGTAATGAAGGGCAGCCGTAAAGAAGGTGACGATCAGCATGGTATTACCCCGTTTCAGGCTTTTGTTACGGGTCTAGCGAGTCGGGTTGGGGTAGGGAACGTTGCAGGTGTCGCAATTGCAATTGCAATTGGCGGTCCGGGCGCCGTATTCTGGATGTGGTTTACTGCATTTCTGGGGATGAGTTCAGCATTTGTTGAGTCCTCATTGGCACAGCTATTTAAAGTACGTGATCATCAGAACCAGCAATTCCGTGGAGGGCCAGCTTATTACATTACCCAAGGTTTAAAGCAGAAATGGTTAGGCGTTGTATTCGCACTCTCTCTTATTTTAGCTTATGGCTTTGTATTTAATGCAGTACAGGCTAACTCGATTGTAGATGCAACTGCTCATGCCTGGGGCTGGGACCGTGCAAATATTATGCTTGATCTGGGTGGACTGGGTTTTGAAGTTTCTTGGGTTGGCGTAGTACTGGTCATTATGACCGCAGCAATTATTTTTGGTGGAATCAAGCGTATTGCGGTCGTGGCAGAGCGTATGGTGCCATTAATGGCTGTGCTCTATCTGGCAGTTGCACTTTATATTGCCATAATAAATTTCAGTATTCTTCCAGATATATTCAAACTAATCTTTACTGAAGCCTTTAAGTTTGATGCTGCTGCGGGTGGTTTTTTTGGTGCAATGGTATCGATGGCTATGATGCAGGGTATTAAACGTGGCCTGTTTTCAAATGAAGCCGGCATGGGGTCTGCACCGAATGCTGCAGCTGCTTCAGATGTAAAACATCCGGTAGACCAGGGGCTAGTACAGATGCTTGGGGTATTTGTAGATACCTTTGTAGTGTGTTCATGTACTGCGATTATCATTCTGGCTTCCGGTCTGTATCATGAAGCAGGTTTTGAGGGCGTTACGCTCACCCAGATGGCATTGGTCAGTCAGATCGGTAGCTGGGGTGATGATTTTCTGGCCCTGATTTTATTCTTGTTTGCTTACTCTTCTATTATCGGGAATTACGCCTATGCTGAGAGTAACGTTCAATTTATCAATAATCAGCCAAAAGTCATGTTTGTATTTCGTCTTCTGGTATTGGCAATGGTATATTTTGGCGCGATTACCAGCGTACCACTGGTCTGGTCAATGGCGGATCTATCCATGGGCTTAATGGCAACAATTAACCTGTTTGCTATTTTACTCCTGACGCCTTTCTTGCGAATGTTATTGAAAGATTATAGCTCTCAGCTTAAAAAAGGCATTAAGGAGCCGGAATTTAAAATAGATAAGTATCCGGAACTCAAGAAGAAAGTCGATTCAGATATTTGGTAAAACTTGTTTAAAGCTCCTTGCGAGGAGCTTTTTTATGATCAGAAATAAAGTGAAAATAAAAAATAGCCTAAACATGAGAGTGGTAAACTCAATAGAACCGGAATTTTACTGTTCAGTAAAGCAATAACAAGACCAACAAAAATTATATCACTCCAGTGCTGGATACCTTTTTGTCCGAGCTGCAATACCATCGCCAGCAGTAAACCGACTACTGCGGCATTGATTCCATAAACTGCAGCCTGAATTTTTGTCTGCCTTAATAAGATAGACCAGTAAGGCAGTGTTCCGAAAATCAGTAAAAATGAAGGAAGGAAAATGGCGGCTGTAGTAATCGCTGCATTAATTAATGGAGAAGAAGTAACCGGTAAGAATGCACCCAAGTAAGAAGCAAAAGTAAATAAGGGCCCAGGTACAAGCTGTGCAAAGGCATAACCTAGTTCAAAATTTGATTCTTCAATTAGTCTGGACGTTACCAGTTCCTGGTATAAGAGAGGAAGCACAACATGTCCTCCGCCAAATACCAGTGAGCCTGAACGGTAAAAACTTTCAAATATTTGTACAGCAAAAGAAGGTGCCCACCATTGCATGATAAAAAGTAATATAAACAGGCCAACAAATATCAACAGCCAATAATAGGCACGAAAGGGTGTAGAGACATTTTTTTGTATTTCTGGCTGATCTTTTACAACTATTGGTGCAGCAAGTTTCGCTGTATGAACGCAGTATAATCCTGCCACGCCCCCCAAGATAATCACCAGCAGCTGGCTCATGGCTAGCGGTATAAAATAAATAATAAGTGCTGAAGCCAGCATCAAAATAAATTGCCAGACCGTACTACAGAAGTTTTTTAACATTTGCCAGAAAGCAAAAATTACGACGGCCAGTACGACGAGTTGTACTGTATGAAAAACTGATGAAGAAAGCCAGGAAGACAGGGAAACACTCAGTAGTGCACAGCCCAGCATTAAAATTATAGAGGGTAAGGTGAAACCAAGCCAAGCCAGAAGAGCGCCCCCATAACCCCTTTGTAAGTAACCGATACCGAGTCCAACCTGACTGCTGGTAGGGCCGGGAAGAAGCTGGGCTAATGCGACCAGTTGCGTATATTCATCGCTGGTCAGCCAGCGATATTTTTCAACAAAGGTGCGGTGAAAAAAGACCAGGTGTGCAGCTGGTCCTCCAAATGAGGTACAACCCAGTTTTAAAAAAATAAGAAAAATAGTGAGATACTGAACAGATAAATTCATGATCGATATTCTTCTCACAAATGGCTTGAGTTTAGAGTCCAATCATGACAATTTAAATAAATTTTATACAGCAATTTCTGAAATGTACTTCTACAATTCCTTTTTCAGAAAAATAACTCAGATCTCTCAAGTGCCCATGAAACAGCTCACATTCTGCTTACTCTGGATGAGTCTGGTCGGCCTGACCGGCTGCCAACATTTTAAAACATCTGAGCCACAGGCTGCACAGATGGTCACTGATGCACGGGCACAGTTTGAAAAGGTTCCTTTTGCTCAGATTAAAACAGTAGAGCAGCGGCCAGTTGTGGCTTTGGTCTTGGGTAGCGGCGGTGCCCGGGGCTATGCGCACATAGGGGTAATTGAGGTTCTGGAGCAGCAGGGAATCCGTCCAGATTTTATTGTGGGAACCAGTGCAGGCAGTATTGTAGGTTCTATATATGCCAGTGGAAAATCTGCAAAAGAGCTGCGGAGTATTGCTCTTAATATGAAAGCCACCGATGTACGCGATATTACCCTGGATATGAAAGGCTTTTTTGATGGTAAGAAAGTTGAAGACTATATTAACCAGCAGGTTGATAACATGCCGCTGGAAAAAATGAAAATACCTTTTTATGCAGTAGCCACTGAACTCAAAGAGGGTGCCCGTACTGTATTTAACTATGGAAATACCGGACAGGCAGTACGCGCATCGGCATCTATTCCGAGCATGTTTATTCCTACCCGTATTGGTGATAAAGAATATGTTGATGGGGGACTGACCAGTCCGGTGCCGGTTGAGGTGGCACGTGATCTGGGCGCTGATATTATTATTGCAGTTGATATTCTGGCACAGCCCACTCATACCGAAACTTCAAATGTCTGGGGTCTGTTTAATCAGAATATTAATATCATGCAGAACCGGCTAGCTAATGAAGAGTTGAAGTATGCTGATATAGTAATCCAGCCTGACTTACGTGAAAAAGCCCATATTTTTGATGTGCGTGGACGTGAAGCCAGCATGCAAGCTGGTCGGGAGGCTACCTTGGAAAAACTGGAAATGATTGAACTGGCTATTGAGACTAAACATAACAACCAGCAGAGAGACGACCAGAAAAATCTTACTGCGCTTAATGATACGGCTGCTGTCAAAACTAATAGGTAAAAAAAGAGCCCCTGGTTGGGAGCGAGAGTGAAGGGGCCCTAAATGGGAACTAAGAAAGCCATTATCTGACTTTCTTATCCCAGCTGAGGAGAACAATGACCTTGAGATCTCTGGAGTGAAATAAAAGGGTCATTGATAAGCTCATGATCAGTTTGCAATATGCTTGGCAAACTGTATATTGAAAAATGCAACTAATTCGAGAACTTATGTAAACATTGTCAGTATAAATGCAGGCTAAATAAAAACTTTTATAAGTATTTAATTTATTTATAAAATTAGCTGACTAGAGATAATTTTTATATTTTGTAGAAATTATAGGCAATTTTATAGATTGATTTAAAAGAGAATAATTCTTATTATTTGGATTCCTTGCTTATATGTAATATAAAAAAAATATATTATAGATACACTCTTAATTTTTTTTTACAAAGTTTAACACGTCCTTAATAGTTAATTATTCACTTTAAATTTATATCCTAATTGAATTAAATTTTTTAGTTCCCAAAGCTTATTAAAGTGGCTGTTTACAACCACTTTAAAATTTGTATTCAAATATTTTAATCTGCCAGTTCTGTAGAAATTGTATTGATGAGCCTGACTCCGGTTACAGCCTGAATATCTTCAAAACTTACCTGTTCAGTCAGTTCAATCAGCTCGATTCCCTGTTCGGTGACATCCATCACACCAAGGTCAGTAATAATCCGGTGGACTACACCTTTACCTGTAAGTGGCAGGCTACACTGTTTTACAATTTTTGGTGTTCCATCTTTCGCACAGTGCTCCATCAGCACTACGACTTTTTGTACACCTGCAACCAGATCCATAGCTCCGCCCATGCCCTTAACTTTCTTGCCCGGAATCATCCAGTTGGCCAGATCTCCCTGTTCGGAAACTTCCATTGCCCCTAAAATCGCAATATTGACGTGTCCACCACGAATCATGGCAAAGGATTCAGCACTTGAGAAAAATGCAGCGCCGGGCCGGGCTGTTACGGTCTGCTTACCCGCATTGATCAGATCAGCATCCACCGTTTCTTCAGTCGGAAACTCCCCAATCCCCAGTAAACCGTTTTCAGACTGGAGCCAGACATTGACCTGTTCTGGAATATAGTTGGCGACCAGGGTCGGCAATCCAATACCCAGGTTGACATAAAATCCGTCTTCAAGCTCCTGTGCGGCACGCTGTGCCATTTCATTACGTGACCAGGCCATATTTATCCCTCCGCCGTTTTCAGTGTCATCTGTTCAATCCGTTTTTCAGGTGTGGCATTGAGTATAATACGGTTAACATAGATTCCCGGCAGGTGAATAGCATCCGGATCCAGCTCACCAATCTCGACAATCTGTTCAACTTCAGCCACAGTAATTTTTCCGGCCATGGCACAGACCGGATTAAAGTTCTGCGCGGTTTTGCGAAAGACCAGATTCCCGGCTTTGTCGGCTTTATAGGCTTTAACCAGCGATATAT
>NZ_JIBB01000025.1:0-45799 GCF_000620525.1 Acinetobacter sp. UNC436CL71CviS28 | reverse complement strand
AAATATTTACCTGCAGAACTGCGTAAAACGTTGACCTATGACCGTGGACGCGAGATGGCAGAACATAAAATACTTGAAGAAGATTTAGGCATAGATGTATATTTCTGTGACCCACATTCACCCTGGCAAAAAGGCACATGCGAAAATATGAATGGTTTAATTAGGCAATATTTACCTAAAGGGATTGATTTAAATCAGGCAGATCAGCATTATTTAAATCAAGTTGCCATGTCACTGAATACTCGTCCTAGAAAAGCGTTAGATTGGCTTACACCATTAGAGAAATTTGCTCAGCTTGTTGATTATCATAAGACTTTTCAAACTGTCGCACCTCATGTTTGAATTCGCCCTGGCTTCAATTTCTGCCTGTACATCTTCATAATCCCAGCGATAAATTGTTGCTCCGGTTTTTTCAAAAAGCGCATCAATAAAATCTTCAGACGCTTCATGAATATCAATGAGTATACCCACAGTGCCGAGGGGTAATGCTTGGCTAATTCTAGCCAGTACAGCTAAATCATCTTGTTCACGATTAATATCATAGGTTCCACCAATTAATGCACCCGTGGTAAAACCTAAAAGTAAGCCAAGTGGGCCACCCAATATTCCAATTAAAGAACCCAGTAGGCTGCCACTTAAAATCCCATTATTTTGTTTGGGATCTATTTGTTCTTCAATTTTAAAACTACCATTTTCTTGGCGTTTTAAAAGCGTAACTTCATTAATATCCTTAATAGGGGAGTCTTTAAATTTACTAAAATTTTCAAAGGCTTGTGCTGATTCATTCCAAGTAACTAAAATAATATTATGTGCCATTTCTTCACCTGTATTGATTATAATGTGTATAATATTCATACAATATTAAAATAAGAGAAATAGTTAACTTTTGTGAATATAATAAAAATTATATTGTATTAATTTGATTTTTATAATATTTAATTTTATTAAAAATTAATACTAATATTTTGTTTCTTATTTTTTATAAAAATGAATAGTATTCAGCTTCTAATAAAACATTTTTGATAAAGTTAGTTTTAATAATGGATATTATATAAGTTGTGATAATTTTTAATAAAATTAAAGATAATCAAAGAAAAAGTTAAGTGTATTTTTAGAGTAAATGATAATTACAGAGAAAAGGGTTATAATCTCAATAAAATATAATTATTGCTCGTAATATACAAATTAGAACTTTATTAAGGGTAGATTGTAATTATTTATGAACAATAAATTTAATTTTTCAAGCTTAATTTTTTATTTTGGATATTAATGTGTGTATATTTATTTCAGCTAAGTAAAATAAATTTTTGTTTAAAAGGATATTAGCATAAATCTAGATAACTACATGTTATAAAAATATTAAAAAAAATTATTTAATAATATTTCAAGATCTATTTAATAAAGTTTTATAATTCTCCTTAATTAAAACGATGATACCTGTCATTATTGCTCCGAGAGTTGCAAGCAATATATCTTTATGTGCATCCCAAATATCACCTTGCTGGCCATTATAGTTTTCTGCAGCTTCAGGTGATAAGTTAATTGCTATCAGCCATTCTATCCATTCGTAAATCAGGCTGGTACTCATGACAGACTCAATCACAAGGATAAACCATATCCAAGGTTTCAAATCTGGTAGCCAAACCTGATGTAACCTTAAAAATACCGGATAGAGTAGTAAACCATAAGCAAAGTGTACCAGACGGTCATACATGTTACGTTGCCAGCCCATCATCTGATTCAAATCTATCCCTGATAACTGAATGAACCATTCATTATAAGGAACATAAGAATAGAGATAATGGGCACCTAATACATGAATCAGCAGAAAGATAATATAAGAAGTTACGCTACCAAAGCCGAGTCCGATTTTCTTAATAAGAATAATCAGAGCAATCCACATCAATAGGGTGCCGAGTTGATGGAGAAGATAAGAAGATAGCTCCATTGGATGAATGCTGGCAATCATCACAGCCAAAGCTAAAATTATAAAGACACCCCAATGTTTCGCATGTAAATGGTAATCAATCATTTTAATTTTAGAAAACTTTAAGTTTAAATATATAAGTTAAAGTCATCATAATAAAAAAGCGGAGCCAAAGCTCCGCTTTTTTATTTTTTCAATTAGATTTTTTCAATCAGCTCTTTAAGCTGTTTTGCCTGTTCAGCAGCATTGCCGGTATAAGTTGCGGGGGTCATTTCAGCAAGACGGGCACGATCAGCAGCAGGCACGGCTTCCAGCTCATTGCCATTTACAAAGTTTACCATCATCTCTCGCGTCATAGCCTGGCCACGAGTCAATGCTTTTAACTTTTCATAAGGTTTTTCTACGTTGTAACGACGCATTACTGTTTGAATCGGTTCTGCCAGTACTTCCTGTGCCTGATCAAGATCTTCAAGCAGGCGGTTAGCATTTAGCTCAAGCTTACCTACACCTTTAAGACATGCATCAAACGCAATCAGGCTTTGTGCAAAACCTACACCCATATTACGAAGTACGGTAGAGTCCGTCAGGTCACGCTGCCAGCGAGAAACAGGTAATTTTTCACCCAAGTGAGCCAGTACTGCATTAGCGATACCGAGGTTACCTTCAGAGTTTTCAAAGTCAATCGGGTTAACTTTGTGTGGCATGGTGGATGAACCAACTTCACCTTCTTTAAGTTTTTGCTTGAAATAACCTAGAGAAATGTAACCCCATACATCCCGGTTAAAATCGATCAGGATGGTGTTGAAGCGGCGTAGGGCATCAAAGAGTTCCGCCATGTAGTCATGCGGTTCAATCTGAGTTGTATACGGATTAAAGGTGAGACCTAGAGACTCAACAAAAGCCTGAGAGTGTGCTGGCCAGTTGATATCTGGATAAGCTGAAAGGTGGGCATTATAGTTACCTACTGCACCATTGATTTTCCCAAGCAGTTCAACATTTTCAAATTGCTTGATCTGACGCGCCAGACGATAGGCAACATTTGCCATTTCTTTACCCAAGGTAGTCGGACTGGCTGTCTGGCCATGAGTACGGGACAACATTGGCTGGTCTGCGTGCGTTTCAGCCAGGGCAATAATTGAGTTTAATAACTGTTGCATGCTTTTCAGTAGCACATCGCGGCCATTTTTCAGCATTAATGCATGAGACAGATTATTTATATCTTCAGATGTACAGGCAAAGTGAATAAATTCACCTGCATTCTTTAGCTCATCAATACCGGCAATTTTTTCTTTCAAGAAATATTCGACTGCTTTGACATCATGGTTAGTGGTGCGCTCTATTTCCTTGATCCGGTTAGCATCAGCTTCAGAAAACTCTGTAACAATCTGGTCAAGAGCAGCATTGGTTGCAGCACTAAAATCAGCAACTTCAGTAATTTCAGGATGTTTTGCGAGCGCTTGTAACCAACGCACTTCAACAGTAACACGGGCATGGATCAGGCCAAACTCAGAAAGATAAGGGCGTAATGCATCGCATTTGCTTGCGTAGCGCCCGTCGAGTGGTGAAAGTGCAGTTAAAGCGTTCATAGTGATTCCTTGAAGTCTGGAATTAAAGCTAAGCAGCAAGCCCATTTTGCATCAGTTAAACCGCCTGATACTGTAAACGAGCGAGATCCTGAATATCCTGTAGTAATTTACGTTTCCTGAAAATCATATTCCAGGAGCTGCCACCGAGCTGACGCCACAAATGTGCCATTTGCAGACCAGTAAACAGGCTGGCGCGAATCCGGTTGGTATGTTGTGTGTCTTTAAATGCTTCAGCGTTACCACGAACTAAAATACGCGGATTAATCTGTCCTGCTGTATCGACATAGGTCTGGGCAAGATTGGCAAGAATACTGGGGTGCAAATAATTATTATCGAAAAAAGAAAGCTGTTTTAATATTTTTTGCTGAGATTTTTCAATAATCTGGACATATTCCGGATTCCGATAAACCTTCTTTTCTAATTGCAGCAAGGCCATAGCATACGACATGGGCAGTTTAGCTGCCGAGATTTTAGGAATACGAGATTTGGGGGTGCTTGAAAAAGGCTGGATTATACTGCTTTCCAGCGTTTTTAAACCTAAAGATATATCGGCAAGGTGATTAAAAAAATCGAGTGTCTGGCTAGAATGATTAACAGTTGGGCGAATATTCAAACTGGCTTTAATCAGCTGTTCGAAATAGAAATTGCCACTTTCGCCCATACTTTTTTGACCGGACATGGCGGTCATATGAGTAAGCTGAGTAGCCTGGAATACGGCTGCCAAGGCTAAAGCCCTGTTTTGGCGCTCACTCAGGGTTTGAGGCTGTTGAAAGGGGAAATCAACCATGCCTGATCACTTCCTTGCTAAATAAAATCGGGAACAGGTGCATTGGTATGATGAATCACGCCACCACCTAAGCAAACTTCACCACTATAAAATACTACACTTTGTCCTGGTGTAACTGCGCGTTGGGGATCATCAAATTCAACCCGTACCCCTTGCGTACTAGAATCATCTTTATAAACCGTACAATCCTGGTCAGCTTGGCGATAACGAGTTTTTGCTGTACAACGTAATCCGGATGCAGGAATTTCCTGTTCACCCGCAACCCAGTCAATCGCTTCACTCCAAAGAATTGTACTCTGCATAAGAGGATGCTCATGGCCTTGGCCTACTACCAGACGGTTACCCGCAATATCTTTATACAGCACAAACCACGCACCTTCAGCCGCACCTTTTAAGCCACCAATTCCAATACCGCCGCGCTGGCCGAGTGTATAGTACATTAACCCGTGATGCTCACCAACCTCTTTACCATCATCGAGAACGATTTTCCCCGGCTGTGCTGGCAGATACTGTTTAAGAAAGTCATTAAAGCGGCGTTCACCAATGAAGCAGATACCGGTTGAATCTTTCTTTTTTGCTGTGGCCAGACCAAGCTCTTCTGCGATTTTACGTACCTGCGGTTTTTCTATTTCTCCTACTGGAAATAGAGTCTTGTTAATTTCACGGCCATGAACAGCATGCAGAAAGTAGGTCTGGTCTTTATTCGTATCTACGCCACGCAATAGTTCTGCATAAGCTTCACCTTGCGAATTATATTTAGTTTCACCACGGCGAGCATAATGACCAGTAGCAATAAAATCTGCACCCAGTTTTACGGCATGATCTAGAAATGCACGGAATTTAATTTCCTTGTTACAAAGAATATCCGGATTAGGCGTACGGCCTGCAGCATATTCGGCCAGAAAATGTTCGAATACACGATCCCAATATTCCATTGCAAAATTTGCGGTATGCAGCTTGATGCCGATTCTGTCACAGACAGCCTGTGCATCAGCCAGATCTTTCATTGCAGTACAGTACTCCGTGCCGTCATCTTCTTCCCAGTTCTTCATGAAGAGACCTTCAACCTGATAACCCTGTTGAAGAAGAAGTGCTGCAGAAACAGAAGAATCTACACCACCAGACATACCGACGATGACACGTTGTTGCATAGGATTAAGCATCCAGATTTGAAATAAGGGGAGAATTTTGGTGCTCATAGATGAGCGATAAAGGAAATTTTTGCCCTGACAGTGCGTCTTGAACTGCTTTGATGACCAGTGGACTGCGTGCACGGGCTGTCTCGGTCAGCTCGTCTAGAGTCATCCATACTGCGCCGACAATACCAGTGTCTAGTGGTGCATCAGCATTGTAAGTGCCTGCCTTGGCAAGAAAGCAGAAACGATAATAAGTACGATCAGGAAACATGGGAGGGGTATAAGTATAGATGCCTAGCAAAGAGTGTATTTCTACCTCATAACCAGTTTCTTCCATGGTCTCACGCACAGCAGCCTGAACGACTGTTTCACCTGCTTCGACATGGCCTGCAGGCTGGTTAAATACAGTATGAGTTACGCCTTCAGCCTGTTCTTCAACAAACAGAAATTTACCATCTTTTTCTACGACGGTTGCGACAGTCACATGTGGTGTCCAAGCAGTCATTTAAAAGCACCGTAAGGTAAAAGCCGTATTCTACAAAATTTAGGTGGATATGGCTATGCTCATGCCAGACTAAGTATTGAATAATATTTTATTGCTTATTATCTGTGCTGGAAAATATCGATCAATTATTGAAATTTTTTCGTTTGGCTACCTGTCCATATTACAGATCACAAACGTCATTTACAGTCAGATGTTTCAAGATCCGATGTTCCAAAGCCACCATACTTATATCTTTAGTAATATTAATCCCTTAAATTTTATTTACTTCTGAACTATAGATATAACTGAATTTTTAGATTTAAAAAATTGATAGCTGTATTATTCCGGTCAAGTAGCGGCTGATCATACAGAAACTTTATATCAGAGTTAACCTTGTCAAACGAATCTGCTTTTACAGATGGCCCAGGTTGATAAAGTGCAGGATAAAAGCATTGTTATAGTAGCTGAGTGCTATACCAAAATAGTCTTTAAATTTTTTTTCATCAATCAATAAAAAATTAGATCGACTTTTCTTAAAAAATGATTATAGCTTTTCTTCTACTCATAAAATTCACCTTGCTCAACCGGCTCAGTTACAGGGCTGATTATGCTACTGACGACAGACAAGCTCAATCATATAATTTTCGGAACGCTGATAAGTCTAAAAAGCCTAATACTATATAAAAGAGAGCTGTCCGTAGCATTTACTGAAATGCCTTCGAAGCTATACTTTTTAATATCATTTTTAGTCTTTTCTCATAGCTGACTATGTTTAGGTTAGTGTTGATCTTAAGCAGAGTTCATAGATTTTTTCTTGGACAAGATAATTTTAAACCTAAATGATAGAAGAGATATCATTAGGCTATAAATTAATTTTCCTGATAATTATTTGCGACTTTCACATAGTGTCTTGCTGAGTATGGAAGAAATTCTTTTTCTTTGTCTGTAAGTGGTCGAACTTTTTGTACAGGACTCCCTACATATAGATAACCGCTCTCCAGTCGCTTGCGTGGCGGTACCAGACTGCCTGCCCCAATCATTACGTCATCTTCAATGATGACATCATCCAGAATAACGGTCTTGATGCCAACCAGTACCCGGTTTCCTATAGTACAGCCATGTAATATTACATGATGTCCAATCGTCACATCTTCACCAATAATCAGTGGAGAACCTTCAGGTTTATCAGCTTTTTTATGGCTAACATGCAGCATGCAATGGTCTTGTACATTACTGTTCTTTCCAATACGAATACTGTTTACATCGCCACGTACCACTGCAAAAGGCCAGACAGAAACATTTTCAGCCAAATGCACATCTCCAATAACGACTGCCATGCTATCGATGTAGCAGCTGTTATCAACTTGTGGTGTATGTTCGAGGTAGGAGCGAATATTGTTATTCATTTCTGGGGAACCAATCAAAAATCAGGTCAGTATAAAATAAAAAGCATCCATACCGCAGTAAAGATGCCCTAACTTTAGCATAAGCTTAAAAAGTGTAATTAGAACAAGTTGCTAAAGAACTGTTTAATATGGTCGATCATACGTGAAAAGAAACCTGCTTCTTCTACCGATTTTAATGCGACTAATGGCTTTTCTGCAATAACTTTACCATCTAGGCTAGCCACCAGTTTACCTACTACTTGGCCTTTTTGCAGGGGAGCATTTAGTTTAGGCTGAACCACCAGCTGGGTTTTAATTTTGTCGGCCTGACCTTTTGGCATAGTCACGTTAAAGTTCTCGGCAAGACCTACTTCAACCTCATTTTCCTGACCAAACCAGACTTTTGATTTAGCCAGAACCTGTTTTGCAGGTTGTACATTGGCAGTTTCAAAGTTGGCATAACCCCATCCCAGCAGATCACGAGTCTGAGTTGCGCGTTCCTGCATGGTTGGCGCACCAAAGATTACTGAAATTAGTCGCATTGGACCACGTTTTGATGAAGTAGTCAGACAGAAGCCAGCTTCATCAGTGTGTCCTGTTTTCAAGCCGTCCACACTTGGGTCAGTATAAAGCAGGGCATTACGGTTACCCTGTTTGATACCGTTAAAGGTAAATTCTTTTTCTGAATAGATCGGATAATATTTAGAGCTGTCTTTAATGATGTGCTGTGCAAGTATGGCCATATCTTTGGCCGTAGAAACATGACCTTCAGCTGGCATACCTGTCGAGTTAACGAAATGGGTATTTACCATGCCAATACGTTTTGCTTCCTGATTCATCATATGGGCGAAGGTACCTTCATTCCCAGCTACGTGTTCAGCCACGGCCTTTGATGCGTCATTACCAGATTGTACGATGATACCTCGCAGCATTTCTAGGACAGAGGCTGTTCCATTTAAAGGAACGTACATACATGATTCAGAACTGCTTCCTCGGCACCAGGCTGACTCGTTCATACGAACCTGTTCGTTTTCGGTGAGTTCACCTTTTAATAATTTTTGCTCAATGATGTAGCTGGTCATCATTTTAGTCATTGAGGCAGGTGCCAGCTTTTCATTTTCATTTTTTGCAGCCAGGATTTGCCCGGTCTCATAGTCCATCAGAACATAGGATTTATTATTCAATTCTGGTGGAGAAGAGAGGACTGTTGCTGCATATGAGAAAGATGGTAATAAGAGTAGGGCAGCAATGGCACTTTTTCGGGTCATTCTAGGAGGTTCCAATACTTAATATGAGCACAAAAAGAGGCTAGCATTTTAGGCCAAAGCACAGCTGACTTCTACCAGGAAGCCAGCTTATTTCATACAGTATTGTAACTATCGGGTATTAGGCACCGTAACTAGCGACGTCACGGCAAACTTGGGTGTTTTTAGATTTGCCTGCATTTTTAGCATCCTGACGTGCTTCTTTCAGAACACTCTGGAAATTTTTTGCTTTACTGCGTTTTTCTAGGGCAGAAACTGCATTTTTCTCGCCAGGCATATGTGCCTGAGCCAGACGGCTATATCCCTCATTAAATTTCTGGTCTTTACCAATCAGTCCCGGACAAATCTCAGACAACACATAAATAGCGGCGAGCTCTTCTTGGGTAACCTGCTGCTGTGGTGTTACATCAATATTTTCAGAACCAGCTTTGTTGTTTTCTGCCGCATAAGTACCAGGCGCAGTTAACATAAGAGCTGTGAACAAACCTAAACCCATTTTAGAGAAGTGTTTTAATTTCATACAGTTTTAGTCTCATAATACAAGCAATTAGCAAAACAGCTTAATCAAAAATCATGGAAAGAAAATAGATAAAGTGTATCTAGCCTGTACATGCACCATAAAAATCCCGGCTTGGAAAAGCCGGGATTTCTAAAACAGGTTATATTTTTAAGTCGATGTTTTACTCAAAGTCCAGAACATCCTGACATACTGATTTCTGTTCTTCCTGATCAGCTTCTTTTGCAGCTGAACGTGCTTCAGCAAGCACACGCTTATACTCTATATCATTTTGCAAACGGGCATAAGTCATTGAGGAATCAGAGTATTCTCCCAGATAGCTGTTAATCAGCTTTTGGATATTAGTGTCCAGACGAGTATTTTTCCCCAAGATTGCTGGACATACCTCTGCCAGTACCTGAGTGCCTGCAATATCTTCTTTGACCAGTGTATCAGCCTCTTGCTGAGTCAAGCCCTCATTGGCCAGTGCCACCTGAGACATGACTGCAACAAACCCCAGACTCATTAGTCCCCGTAATAAAAATGACTTAATCATTGTTTTCACAAATTTATAGGTAGATGTAGAGAGTCAAATATATATAATTTATTGAATAATTCAATTTAATGTCCTCTACAGTCATTTTTTTAACCGAGATTTTTGTGTGAATATTCTAATTGCCAATGATGATGGTGTGTTTGCTCCAGGCCTACAGGCGCTTGCACAGGCCTTGAAACCTTTAGGTCGTGTAGTTGTGGTTGCTCCTGAAGCCGAGCGGAGTGGTTATTCGAGTGCGTTAACCCTAGACCGTCCTTTAAGACCGGTACCTATTGCTGAAGATGTTTGGGCTGTTAATGGCACACCTGCAGATTGTGTTTACCTGTCTATGAATGGCCTGTTTAATTTCGAGTTTGATCTGGTCGTCAGTGGTATCAATAGTGGAGCTAATTTAGGCGATGACGTACTGTACTCTGGTACAGTAGGTGCTGCTTTTGAAGGCCGTCTCATGAAGCAGCCGGCTATTGCCGTTTCACTTGCTGGCGGTAATGTACGCTCATATGTACATCCTGATGAGTTCAAGGTTGCTGCTCGTTGGGTTCATGATTTTATTGCTCGTGGTTTGCCCCAGTTACCGCCACGTCATATCTTGAATATTAATATTCCAGACCTACAGGAACTTAAAGGTGCCCAGATTACTTATCAGGGTCAGCGTTCTCAATCTAAACCGATTACCAGCCATGTAGACCCACGTGGCCGCCAAGTGTACTGGATTGGTCTGGCTGGTGAGGCAGTAACAGAACCGCGAGAAAATATTCACCAGATTCAATCAGATTTTTTTGCAATTGCCAATGGTTATGTGAGTATTACGCCAATTCAGATGGACGCCACCAACTATGCAATACTGGAGAGTTTACAAACAGATCTTGAGCTCAGCTAAACACGGACAAACCAGTTATGTTATAAGTTTGTGAAAAAGGAAAGGTGAAATGATTTTCACCGGACTTTTTTGATACCCTTAGCGCAGTTGTTTTTTGAGTCTATATAAGAGAGGGAGATCAATGCAATTGGTTCCACAACACCGCCTATTTCCTGTTCCAACTACAACAATCATGAAAAAAATAGTGTTGTCGGTTGCTGTTGTTTCTACCCTGATTCTTACAGGTTGTGCTTCTAAACCTCAGATCAATAATCCGACTCGTTATGCAACTGCACCAGATTACTATACAGTACGCTCTGGTGACACCTTAAGCGGTATTGCAGCGCGTTATGGTCTGAGCTATTTAAGTATTGCTGAAATGAATGATATTTCAGCCCCTTACCGGATTTATGTAAACCAGTCACTGCGCCTGAAAAATTCAGGTACACGCCGTAGTCAAACCCAGCCGATTACCCAGGCTGCCCCAATTCAGCGTCAGCGTGTTGCTCTGCCAACACCGCCGCCTGTAACCACAACTACTCGTACGACTGTCCAGCCAACCAGCCCTACACCGAGCATACCGGTTCGTAGTACGACATTACGATGGGTGAAACCGGCCAATGGGCCTGTACTTCAGGCTTATAATCCGGCAAGTAATATTAAAGGAACCCGTTTTTCAGGAAATCTGGGCGATCCAGTATTTGCAGCAGCAGACGGACAGGTGGTTTATGCGGCAGATGGCTTGAAAGAGTATGGAAATCTGGTCCTGATTAAGCATATAGATGGTTATATTAGTGCTTATGCACATAATAGTAAAATGCTGGTAAAAAGCGGTGATAATGTAACAGCAGGACAAAAAATTGCTGAAATGGGTTCTAGTGGTACGAATCAGGTTATGCTGGAATTCCAGATCCGTCTGGATGGTAAACCGATCAATCCGGCAAGCATTTTACCAATTAATTAATAAATTAATGCAAAACTAGAAAATCCCCGTATAATACAACGAGTTGTTTTTATCAAATATTGAATAATAAAGACAGCTCAAAGTTCAGAGGGAATTTTATGTTAGATCAACTCCGGGCAATGGGAGTATTTGCTTGCGTTGTTGAAAAAAGCTCGTTTAGCGGTGCGGCTCGTGAACTTGGTATTACGACAAGCGCCGTCAGTCAGCAAATCCGCTCATTAGAAAATGAAATGGAAGTAATTCTTCTGCATCGTTCTACCCGGAAGTTGAGTCTGACCGAAGCGGGACAAGCTTTTTTCCACAGCTGTCGAGAAATGCTCGCTGCTGCTGAACGTGGAAAGGTTCGAATTAATGAACTGCGCGATGAACTGGTCGGTGACCTGCGCATTGCGACCACGCCAGAAATAGGTGCCATGCATCTTGTACCTGCTCTGTCTCACTGGATATCTGCACATCGCGGTTTATCTGTTCATTTTGAGGCTGAGAATAAATATATTGACCTGATTGAAGGCCGTATTGATATTGCTGTACGCATGAGTTCAAAAATAGAGGATTCTAATCTGACTGCCGTGCCGCTGGCCCGTGTTGAGCAGATTCTGGTTGCTTCTCCAAGTTACCTGAACCAGTCTGCTCCAATATCACGTCCTGAAGATTTAAAAAATCATGATCTTATTCCAATTAATGTCATGAATAATTATCAGCAGTTTTCATTCCAGCATGGTGTGACAAGTGAAGTTGTTGATCTGGAAATGCGTAGCCGTCTGTACAGTAACAATGTGCTGGTTGCGAAATCATTATGTCAGCATGGACATGGCTTGGCGCGTATTCTTTATCTGGATGTGCAGAAAGATCTGATTAATGGATCTTTGGTTGAGGTATTGCCTGAGTGGAAACTGCCTGCTTTTACTCTTTATGCAATTATCTCTCGACGTGAACAGCAGCCAATGAAAATTCATCGCTGTCTGGATGCTCTGAAACAGTATTTTAGTCAACTTCCCGGTGGCAGAGTCTATCAGGAAGCATCTTAAACAAGATTATAAAAAAGCCGCACTGAGCGGCTTTTTTTATATTACTTTCTTATCTATTAAGCCTTAAGAAAACTTTTGATTGCCGGGATTAGACGCTGAATCAGATCATCGGCTTGCTCTTGTGTCATATTAAGTGGCGGCAATAAACGGACCACAGAACCAGCAGTTACATTAATAATCAGTTTGTACTCGTCGCGTGCAATATTCACCAGTTTGCCACAGTCTTTCGGTAATTCAATACCAATCATCATTCCGAAACCGCGGACTTTAACCTGATATTCTTTTAGCTGTTCACGAATCTGGTTTACAATATATTGACCGATTTGAGCTGCGTTCTCCAGTGCATTTTCCTTTTCCAAAAGTTCAAGTACGGTATAAACTACACGTGAACCCAGTGCTGAACCACTATAGGTTGATCCATGATTTCCAGCAGCAAGTACGCCTACACCACGGCCTTGAGTCATTACCGCACCAATTGGAAAACCGTTGCCTAAGCCTTTAGCAGTCGTCAGTACATCTGGAATAATATTGGTATGCTGGTAAGCAAAATATTTGCCGGTACGTCCATTTCCGGTTTGTACTTCATCCAGCATCATCAGCCAGTTGTGCTGGTTGCAAATTCGACGGATATCTTCCAGATAGCTGAAGCCTTGTGCTGCAGTATTCACGCCACCTTCACCCTGAATAGGCTCAATCAGGATAGCGACAATATCCGGATGCTGAAGTGCAGCCTCTTCAATGGCTTCGAGGTCGCCAAATGGTACACGGA
The DNA here is from genome assembly GCF_000620525.1 of Acinetobacter sp. UNC436CL71CviS28. Classification (NCBI taxonomy): domain Bacteria; kingdom Pseudomonadati; phylum Pseudomonadota; class Gammaproteobacteria; order Moraxellales; family Moraxellaceae; genus Acinetobacter; species Acinetobacter sp. UNC436CL71CviS28. Next base: position 32,557 of record NZ_JIBB01000025.1, on the reverse strand, counting down.
TAAAGCCTTCTACCAGTGGAGCAAAGCCTTCCTGGACCTTTTTATTACCTGTGGCAGATAAAGTTGCCAAAGTCCGTCCATGAAAAGACTTATCCGCTACAATAATTTTAGGGGTAGCTATACCTTGCTGATAACCGTATTTACGTGCAATTTTGATAGCACCTTCATTGGATTCAGCACCACTGTTTGAAAAGAAAATCTCTTCCATACCAGAGACCTGAGCCAGTTTCTGCGCAGCAGCTGTTTGCCAAGGCACTTCAAACAGATTGCTGGTATGAATGAGAGTCATCGCCTGTTCGGCAATTGCTTCGGCCAGTACTGGGTGAGCGTGGCCTAAACCGCATACGGCAATACCGGTAAGTGCATCCAGATACTCGGTGCCATCTTCGGTATAAAGATACGCTCCTCGACCTCGGACAAAACTGATCGATTGACGGCCAAAGACTGGCATCAGATGCGATGGTTGATCAGCTTGTACAGGGGCGAGGGTAATATTATTCATGGCTAACTCTTGATGTTAGGTGGATTAAAAAGTTTATATAAGCAAAAACAGCCTCAGAATAAAAGGCCAAAAATCAAATTAACATAGAAATATCTTTGACACGGACCCAGTTTTCCTCAGTTTTAGGTATAATGGCCGATAGAATAGTTGAGGATTGATCTATGACTGAACAAGCACGTGATACTGAAGCGTTAATTCGCGATCAAATCGCTAAACATGCTGTACTTCTTTATATGAAAGGCACTCCACAATTTCCGCAGTGTGGTTTCTCAGCGCGTGCTGTAGAAGCACTCAGTCAAATTGGCCGTCCATTTGCGTATGTAAATATTCTGGAAAATCAGGATATTCGTGCAACACTGCCTAAAATTGCTAACTGGCCAACTTTCCCACAACTCTGGGTAAATGGTGAGCTGGTAGGCGGAAGTGACATTATGCTGGAAATGTTTCAAAATGGTGAGCTCAAGCCATTGGTCGAGCAGTATAGCCCAGCTCCAGAAGCTTGAGTAACTGCCCAACCATAAAAAAGCGCCTTGTTAAAGGCGCTTTTTTATTAAGAGGTCAGGGCTGACCAGAAAGTTCAGCAGATATATTACCTGCTGGTATTTGATCGACTGTATTCCCTTCAATGGCAATCTTTATTTCATTTTTCTTCTTTTTTTTCTTCTTTTTTTTCTTCTTCTTAGGATCCTCACTCATTTCTTCACCATCTTCAAGTGCTTGCCAGTATTCAAGCTGCTCCATAACTGCCGCATAGATGGAACCTTTACTATAACGGCCTTTTTTATCTAATATACCTACAGGTTGGGCCATTAAAATCTCTAGCGCCTGATCAATCGTGCTAATAGCATGGACATGAAAATGGCCGGCATTGACAGCATCAATCACATCTTGGCGTAGCATCAGGTGCTGCATGTTTTGGCGTGGAATAATGACGCCCTGCTTTCCAGTTAGACCTTGCAGTTTACATGCATCAAAGAAGCCTTCGATCTTGGCATTGACGCCACCCACCGGTTGTACCTGTCCAAGCTGGTTCATAGAGCCTGTAATTGCCCAAGACTGGTCAATCGGAATCTGACTAATAGCAGAGAGCAGGGCCGATAACTCTGCAACAGTGGCGCTATCTCCATCTACTTGTCCATAACTCTGTTCAAAAGCCAATGCTGCCGAGAAATGAAGCATTTGCTCGCGGCCAAAATGTGCTTTCAAAAAGCTGGACATCAGTAGTACGCCTTTAGCATGCAAAGAACCACCAAGTTCAACACTGCGTTCGATATCAAGAATATCTCCACCGCCTTGGTATACCGATGCAGTCAGGCGGGAAGGCAGACCAAACTCTACATCTGCATAATGAATTACAGATAAGGCATTAATCTGGCCCAGACGGTGCCCAGACGTTTCAATCAGCTGAGTACCGCGGGACAGGTCCTGCCAATAAAGCTCCCTTAAATAACCTAAGCGATATTTACGGTGATCAAGTGCCATATTGATGTATTTGGCAGAAACCACCTTGTCACCCGCCTGATGGGCATGATGATGAGCTTCACGTATTAGGTCACCTAAAGTCAGTGCATGTAAAGACAGAGAACTTTGATCTTCTGCTTGGCGGCTTGAGTCTGTCAGGAGCGCAGCAAGTGCAGAGCGGTCAAAGGGTAATAACTTGTCTGCCTGTACATAATCTGCAATGAGCTGCATGTAAGCCTGTTCGTTAGTGTCATTACGTTGTAATGTATCAGTAAAATCTGCACGGATTTTAAAAATACTGTCGAGTTCTGGTTCAACCTCCAGAATCTCATAATAAATTTCAGGTTCAGCTAGTAGAACCACCTTTAAGTTTAAAGGTACGGGTGCAGGTTCGATTGAAATACTGCCAGTCAAAGTTAGCATATGTTCAAGCGATGATAATTTAAGCTGCCCAGACTTTAAGGCACGTTTTAAACCCTGCCATGCATAAGGCTGTTCTAAAAGCTGTTCTGCTTCTAAAATTAAGAATCCGCCGTTGGCTTTATGCAGTGCACCAGGGCGGATCAGACTAAAATCTGTACTGATCGTACCATTTTGAGTTAGCTGCTCAACATGGCCTAAAAGATTGTAGTGGGTTGGGAAATCTTCAAAAATAACAGGGGCGCCGCTGTTTGGCTTATTACTGACTATAGTATTGACCTGATAGCGGGAAGGGACACGACTGAATAAAGCAGGCGAGAATTCGTCTTCTTCCTGATCCAGAATCATCTCGACATTTTCAATAATGTTTTCTGCATATTGCTTCAGGTATTTCTCTAAGCCGGCAACTTCAGCGTATTTATTGAGAATACTCTCAATTCGCGGCATTACCACCTGTTTAGCAATTTCGCGGTTCAGGTCTGATACCTGATCTCTGGCTTCATCTTCAAGATCACCCAAATGTAAGCCCAATCGCTCCAGTTTTTTATCCATATAACGCATATTGGATGCGATTTCAGCACGTTCTTTGCTGCTCAGTGCATTAATTTCGGTCTGGCTCAGTTCTTCAAGTTTGCCATCTTTAATCTGTACAGGAACAAAGCAATGCTGTTCTTGATGGGAGACCAGTTTAAGGTCAAGGCCTTCGCCCTCTTTGGTTAATTCTACCAGTGCCTGCTGTTGTTCATTGCCGGTTTGCTGACGAATTAACTCGATCTGGTTGTGATAGGTCTCGGCACTAAAGCGCCGTTCTAACTGTTTGAGTGCAACCTGCCAGGTTTGATGCAGGGCTTTTTGAAACTTGGGTCCATGTCCGGCCGGAAAACGTAGTAGTATGGGCTGGCGGGCATTTTCAAAATTATTGACATACACCCAGTCGTCTGGCGTAGGCATGGCTTTGGCATGCTGCTGTAACAGGCGCCGGATCATAGTACGTTTACCTAGACCTGCTGTACCTACAGCAAAGATATTATAGCCTGAATAAGGTAGCGTAATTCCGGCCTCGACAGAGGCTTTGGCCCGGTCTTGACCTAAAAAATTATTAAGAGGCTTGATCCGTTTTGTTGAGGAAGGAATTTTCTCCAGATCAGGAATATGAGTAAGCTGTTCTGGCTTGAGCGCAGTTAAGTTTAAAGTATTTTGAATTTCAGTCCGGTCCAATGCTGATGGATAGGCATGATCAAGTTGTTTCTCAAGATTAATTGTAGTAGTGGTAGATAAAGAAGATGTCATTTGATCGAGTCTTTGGGTCACTGTAAAATCCAAAACTTAATATTCGCTAGAGTTTTAAAGGTATACAGGTTTAAGGGAAAATATCAAGCAGGCGAATCAGCTTTCATTATAAAAGACAGCGGATTTCATAAAAAGCATTGAAACCTGATCAATTAAACGTTTGAATAGCAAAATTTAAGATTCACTGGAAAATAATTATTCAATGTCCACACAAAGTTCAGGATGGAAAGCTGCTTTCTTAGCCTTTCTTGACCGCCGAGCCCTTATTATGCTGTTTTTGGGTTTTTCTGCCGGTATCCCTATTTTATTGATTTTTTCAAGCCTGTCACTGTGGCTGGGCGAGGCAGGGATAGATAAAAGTGCAGTGACTTTTTTTAGCTGGGCAGCATTGGGCTATTCTTTTAAGTTTGTATGGGCACCTTTAATTGATGAGCTGCCTGTCCCATATCTGACCAGAACTCTAGGGCGTCGCCGAGCCTGGTTGCTCATTGCACAGTGTTTGATCATTACTGCAATTTGTATTATGGCTTTTTCTGATCCGGCGCTCGGGCAGAGTCATCTGATCCAGATGGCAGCAGGTGCCGTATTACTAGGTTTCTCGGCAGCAACACAAGATATTGTAATTGATGCCTACCGAATCGAGCTTGCTGAAACAGAAATGCAGACCGTCCTTGCATCTACTTATAATGCCGGTTACCGGATTGGTATGATTGTCGCCGGTGCAGGTGCTTTATTCCTGGCAGCATATTTAGGAACTGCTAAAGGTAATTACATCTATACTGCATGGCAGACTACTTATCTGGTTATGGCAGCCGTCATGTTAGTTGGTGTATTGACTACACTTATTATTCGCGAGCCACAAGTAAACCGTATCTATAAAGAATATAAACGTAGTGATTACTACCGGCTGGTGGCAGTATTTTTTGTTGCGGTCATCAGCTTCGTTACTGCCTATATTTACTCAGGTACTGCCGTTGAAGCACTTGTTCATAATATGGGTATTGAAGATAGTTTTCTTTTGTTCCTGTTTGAAGCTTTGCGCTTTTTAGGCTCAGGCGCAGTATCAATACTGGTGGGTGCTACGCTGGTAAAACTGGGCGCTGTAAACCGGCAGATGGCTTTTGAAACCTGGGTAAATCCAATATTAGATTTTTTTAAACGCTATGGATTAAAACTAGCTCTGGTATTATTGCTGTTAATTGGTTTTTACCGAATTTCCGATATTATTGCTGGTGTTATATCTAATGTGTTTTATCAGGATCTCAATTTTAGTAAAGAACAGATTGCCGAAGCGGTTAAAGTGTATGGCGTAATTTTTAGCCTAATCGGTGGTTTCTTGGGCGGTTTGCTGGCGCAGCGCATTAACATTATGAAATTAATGTTTGTAGGAGCAGTATTGGCCAGTTCTACCAACTTAATCTTTATTGGCTTGGTTAAATCTGGTCAGCCATTAGGTGATATTGAAATTTCAGTGGGTCATCAAACTTATCAGACTACTACGGATGAAGTAGGAACTTGGAGTGTAGCAATACCCAACAACCAGCTTGCACAGCAAAGCCAGATTTCAGTAAAAACTCAGTATACAGATAGTCCTGAGCAGGTTAATGCCTATATACCTTATTTAACTCAGGATCATAACCGTTCTCAACTGCTGTTGCTACCCATTACCAGTGATAACCAGCTAGATCAGCAGGAGCAGAAAAATAGCCTGGTGGTAAGAGGACAGTATGCTGGCCCTGCTTTTAATCCAGAGCAAAAAATAGTTTTACATCTGGATGGTCATAATTTCGATGCCAAACTTGATGACAACGGTATATTTAGCGCAGCAATAGATGCTCATCTGCTAGTCAATTCTCCAAGTAAAACAGTTGTTGCGGAGTTGATAGAAAACAAGCAGGTAAAATTACAAACCACACACTCTTATAAAGTGAATAATTTAAAAACAGCCAAACAGCTTGATATCGATATTCAGCCACTTTCTGTTGTTGACCCCCAAAAAGACACAACAGTTGTAAGTGGTAAAGTCATTAAACCTTATAGCTCGCTCTGGTTATATTTTGCCATTATTGTTGATAATCTGGCGTCCGGTCTGGCAGGTGCGGCATTTATTGCCTTTTTATCTAGCTTGACCAGCGTTTCTTTTACCGCTGTTCAATATGCTATTTTTAGTTCACTTATGACATTAACTCCTAAGATTTTAGGAGGGTATTCAGGTACTATTGTTTCCAATATCGGTTATCCGAAGTTTTTCCTTATGACTACACTAATCGGTATTCCGATTTTGGTATTAGTCGTATGGGTAGCAAAATTACTGCGAGAACATCAATCTCTAGAATCTGAACATAAAGGTGATTAATCATGCGCATGCTGCATACCATGTTACGAGTAGGCAATTTAGAACAGTCTCTCAAGTTCTATACTGAAGTGCTCGGTATGACTTTACTTCGTAAACGTGATTATGAAGAGGGCCGCTTTACTCTGGCATTTGTAGGATATGGTGATGAAGCAAACCATACAGTACTTGAGTTAACCCACAATTGGGATACAGAAAGTTATGAATTGGGCAATGCTTACGGTCATATCGCCATTGCAGTAGAAGATGCCTACAAGGCATGTGAGGAAATTAAAGCACGTGGTGGTAATGTGGTTCGTGAAGCTGGACCGATGAAAGGCGGAGTTACCGTAATTGCCTTTGTTGAAGACCCAAATGGTTATAAGATTGAGCTAATTCAACAGGATGACAATGCCAGGAACAATTAAGTAAAAGACTAAGTGTTCAAAGAAAATACCGAACATTTTAGCTAAACACTAGCTTAAATAATTACGCTCAGTAAGATGAAACTTTACCTAAAGGTAAAATCGTCTGACTGGGCTTTTCTATTATTAATTTTCAGCCTATAAAAAAACAGGATGTTGATTATGAATATATTAAAATTACTGGCATTGGACCGCTTTACTATATTGCTGATTGTAATGGTTGTACTGGCAACTTTTTTACCAGTAAGTGGTGAGCCAGCTAAAGTCTTCGGGGTTATTACCAATATAGCAATTGCCATTTTATTTTTTCTGCATGGAGCAAAATTATCACGCCAGGCAATTGTTGAAGGTATATTGCACTGGAAGTTGCATGTAGTGGTTTTTGCTTTTACGTTTGCTGTATTTCCTATCATTGGCCTATTAGCCAAACCTGTGCTACTTCCGATGCTTGGTGAGCAACTATACTTGGGTTTTCTGTTTATGTGCTTTTTGCCATCTACAGTTCAATCTTCAATTGCTTTTACTTCAGTTGCCAAAGGCAATGTTGCGGCGGCAGTATGTAGTGCTTCATTTTCAAATCTAGTGGGTATGTTTATTACTCCGGTTCTTGTCAGTCTTTTTATTTTTGGACGATCCAAACATGATTATGATCCGACTTCATCCATTATAGAAATTACTTTATTACTGCTTGTTCCATTTATTGCGGGACAGTTATTAAGGCCTTATGTTTTTCCCCTTATGCAAAAAGCGCCAAGCATTGTAAAAACTTTTGATCAGGGCACTATTTTAATGGTGGTCTATGGCGCATTTAGTGGTGCTGTTGTAACAGGTCTCTGGCAACAGGTAAGCTGGCTGACTCTATTTAACCTGACTTTAATATGTTCAGTGTTTCTGACAGTGATTATGTTGTTGGCTTGGTATATTCCTAAATGGCTGGGATTCAACAGACCAGACCAGATTGCAGTATTTTTTTGCGGTTCAAAGAAGACCTTGGCTAGTGGTGTACCTATGGCACAGATTCTGTTTGCAGGGCAGCCACTTGGCATGATTGTTCTACCGATTATGATCTTTCATCAGATTCAACTTATGGTCTGCGGCGTAATTGCTAATTATTGGTCTAAACAGGACACTGAGGAATATATAGGTGAAGAGGCGGCAGAATAATTCGCTATAAATTAATTTTTAATTTATAATACTGGCCACTTGTTGTGCTTAGCCCTGACGGAAACCGTCTCGGTGGGCCAAGAGAATGGTCTGTTGTGGTGTTGATCTGCTGTGGTTTTTATTAAGCCCGGCCTTCCTCAAATGATTTGAGAGTGGTCAATTGCGATGATAGCAAAACCTTTCTTTACTTAGGAGTAATCGACGATGCGCGCCGATATTCACCCAAAATATGAAAAACTTGTTGCTACCTGTTCTTGTGGTAACGTAATCGAAACTCGTTCTGCTTTAGGTAAAGAAACTCTTTATCTGGACGTTTGCTCAGCTTGTCACCCATTCTATACTGGTAAGCAGAAGAATGTTGACACTGGCGGTCGTATTGACAAGTTCAAACAACGTTTCGCTGGTATGTCACGTTCTATCAAACGTTAATACTAGAAAAAAAAACGGGCAGTAAGCCCGTTTTTTTTACGCTTCAAAACAGCAGCCTGAATTACTGATCCTGTACATCAGTTAAGAATTCTAGTTTTTTCTGGAAATAATTACCTTCCAAATAACGTGCTTCAATATTCCATGCATTGGCAAACAGGTTCATGTCATCAAGTTCACGCAAAATAATTTCAACAGGCTTAATTGCCAGGAAATTGATAATTTTTTCTTGCAGGTTGCCTAGTTCTTTATCATTAGAAATCAATTGTGTTAACTGTTGATCTAAGGTGACATACTGTAGCTCTATCTGATTTAGTAATGATTCACTATAAATAGAATTTCCAAAATTCCGGATTGAGATCTCTGCACCATATTGACGTAATAGCGCAATCTGCTTTTGTGCTGCCGGTAAATTGTAAAGAATTTCTTCCTCAGCAAATTGCAAAATAAGTGGATGGGACTGTTTACTACCAATAATGGTAATAAGTTTAGCCACCAATTCAGGAAGCTGTGAGTCATTAAATAAAATATGCTGATTCAAGTTAACAATCAGTCTGGCGTCAGGATACTGGCGAATAAAATTATGTAATTGTTTACAGGCTTCTACCAGTACCCAGCGATCAAGTTTGATTGAAAGCTCATTGTTTCCTTGTAGGTCAGCTAAACCAGAAAATTCTTGCCAGCGATTTTCATAAATAATACCGCTGGTAACTTCATAAGTATAAAGATTGATATCCTGCTTATCATAAAGCTGTTGATATCTTAAATGAATATCTGCCTGCTGGAGTTTCTGGGCCAATACTTGTACCAGTGAAGGGGTAGAGGTGGCTGCGCTCAGAGCGGTTTCTGGAACTTCAGGTACCGGAGCCGGCTCAACTTCAAGCGGAGCAGTTAATTCTAGTTCAGGCTCATGTTCCAGCTCAGGCAGGTGATGGTTAAATGCATACTCCAGAAGCTCTTCGAAATGATCATTGTCCCGAATTTCATCTGGAATGAGTGTATAACCAATTTGTAGTTGCAAAGAGAAATTCACATCATTAACTGTCAGAAGCTGGGCTTTTTCGAGGGCGCGCAGACTCATTAACTGAGATTCTAATATTTCTTCAGATTCTGCTTGAAACAGGGCACCATATAATATGGTATGAACTTTAAAGACCAGCGTATGAGTTTGCTCTCTAATAAAGTCTTCAATATTCAAAAAGTAAGTTTTTAAAGTATTCCAGTCACTCTTGAAAATCTGATCAGAGCAGGTGGCCAGACTAAATACCACCAGAGCATTAAATTTTGCAGGCTGGCTAATTAAATAACGGTTGACCAGCTGAAAAGGGTTAACTGAATTTGAGTTTTTCTCTGATATCTGGGGTGAGCTATTATTAGAGAGCAAGGTATTAGAATTACTTGAGTCACAATTAATTCTAATTTGTAGAGCGTCTTCCTCAGCAGCAGATACAAATTCAAGTTCAAGTGCGGATGAACAGGCAACCTGACTGTTTAGAGTGCGTATTTCGAAATGCCCCTGATCAAACTGCCCCTGACTGATTTTTTTAAAACGCTGTTTAAAATCATTCAGATCTTCAGGCTGTAATATATCTAAAAGAGGTAATCCAATAACTTCATCTTCTTTTTCCAAGCCGAATAAATTCAGGTATTCATTATTTGCCTGAATATGAATTCCTTCCTGAATAATAGCAACAGCTTTATGACTTTCCTGAACCAGGGTCTGCGCCTGATTCTGGGCCATCTCAAGTTCAATACTTAAACGCTGTTGAGCCTGTACCAGTCGGTAATATGAAAGTGCCCGTACCAGCCCTATATAAAAACGTTCTGGAAAATCCAAGTTGATGACATCATAGATACCTTTATATATATAGTGATTATATTGTGCCGGTTCATATTGATCAGGTTTTATAAGGAGCACCGGCAAACTTGGCTGGGTTGATGCCTGTACGATTGAAAGAGCCTGTTCAACTTTAAGATCATAGGCCCGGCCGAAAATAATCAGATCCCAATCCAGATGAAGCTGCTTTTCAAAACTTTTTAAGTCATCCAACAGCACTGCCTGTACCAGGTGATCTTGCTGAGCAAAAATCTCTATAATCTGGTTATAACGGATCTGATTATCATCAATAATGAGTAGACGCGTTTCAGTACGTTTGAATTTTTTGGAGAGTAGCGGGTTTCTCACTTCAATGCTTCCCATAAATCTTGTTTATTTAATTCTTGCGCCTGTTTATCCATAAACTGATCGAGTAACCCCTGTTGCTGCTCGTTAATCAACTCAAAATTGAACTGGATAAAGCTTTGGGTAATCAACAATGCCTTGGTAAGACAAATTTTGATTTCTTCCTGGCCCAAGCGCAAGTAAATAGTTTGGTGTTCTTTAAAGGTTTGTGAACCTGGTAAAATAAGGGTGACCTGCTGCTGAAAGACGGCTTTTTGAATAAGTAAAGCAGGATGATAATTAATTGTATGAAGATCAATCTGCATTCGAACTGCGCACGGATACATCTCTTGTGCCAAAATTTCCAGTCCAAGTTCCAGGCTTTTATTAGTAGACTGCTTAATCCAGCGAATGACTCCACCTCGCCATTTCTCTTGGGTTTCTTCCTTAACCAGTATAAATTCGCCTGTGCGTAAATTTTTTGGGGTTTCACCTTTCCATTTAATTCGGTAACCATTTAAGCTGACATCAAGCACGCTGGTCTGATAAAGTTGTTTGGCTTCCCGATCCAATAGCCGGCTAGAATTGACTTGGGGAAGAGTATCAGGCGTATCTTTATCCCAGTTTAATAATAATTTTGATTCACTTTGAAAGCCATAATTATTTTCCAGCATTAATGTTTCATTAAAAGTCTTGGCTTTTGAAAGATAGAAATGTGCGGACAATAAACTAAAACAGATATCTAGCTGTGCAGAATATTGATAGCGGTCATGACGGCGTTCTGTCGTGCTGCCTAAAATGGTTTGTACATGGAATTTGAGTGCCAAACTTAAATTTTTCTGTTCATGTTTTGATAAAAATTCTGGCGTTCTTCCAAAAGTCGCATTGATGTGTTCCAGCAATTCCTGAGTAGTAATAAAAAAACTGGGTTCAAAATCCGGATTCTGTTTTTTCTGGTGAATTGGTGGGTAGTCTTTATTGCAATCTACAACATATTTGGTGAGAGTCGTTGCTCTAGGTAAAATTTGGATCAGCTTGGCCCAGTCAAAACTGCATTCATAAAGTGACTGAATTTCAGAGGGCCGAATTTGATGGGCATTAAAAATGTCCAGTAAGATCAGCTGGGCATAGGTCTGATTAATATTGGCTAAAATATTTTGAGTGCCCTGTATCTGGTTAATACTGTTCATATGAAAATCATTTTTTAAAGCAATATCATACAGCTGATGAGCAATGAGCCATTGACCGGTAAAATAGTGACTATAAAGTATTTGCTGTTGATACAGTAGGCTGACAAGTTGTTGCAGGGCATAATAAATTGCCAATGTTCGAGCTATAGATAAGTTTTTTTTCTGATTAAAAGCAAAAAGAGAAAATTTTTGATGAGCGAGCTGCTCGTGCGCAGAACGCGCAATATTAATATAAACTCCTGCAAAGTGACAGCGTAGTAGCATAGCCAGTTCAATAATATGCTCATTACGGTCAGTACTGATAGGACCCTGATTAAAAAAATGTTTTTCTAAGCTGGCCAGTACTTTATCGATGGTAGGATGCAAACTATGAATCAGGTCAAATCTGAGTGTTTCACTACATTTTAAGCGAGAGATTTCGAGTACGGCATGAAACAGCGACTTAGAGGTGTCACCAAGCTGCATGAAAGACAGATTACCTGCCCACATTTCCAGATCTTTCACTGTAGCAGGTGCAAAGCTAAGTTTTTCCCTATCAAGAACATTGGGGGAATGAAATATTTCTGAAAATGTACTATTCATCATACTTATTATAGAAACTCAAATTGTTATAGTCCCAAACAGCGGTGTTTTATTCTTCTCACCTGCAATCTCCCTAACCAGTTTAGGTACTAAATAACCTGGCAGACTTGCTAGGACCTCTTTATAAACTTCATCAATCTTTGAAGAGGGCAAGTCAAAGTGATGGGCCCCCTTAACTTTATCCAGCACATGTAAATAATAAGGCATAACCCGTGCCTCGAACAGTCTATAACTTAAATTGATTAATACTTCCGCTGAATCATTAATACCCTTAAGTAAAACGGCCTGATTGAGCACAGTGACCTGACGACGTGCCAGTTCATGCAATTTTGAACAGGTGAAGTCATCGAGTTCTGAAGCATGGTTAGAGTGTACCACCAGTATAATACGTAGCCTACTGTTTTCCAAAAGAGAAATTAACTCATGATCAATACGGTCTGGAATCACAATCGGCACACGTGAATGTATTCTAAGCGTATCAATCTGGGGAATAGACTCAAGCCTTTCCAGCCATAAGCCGAGTTTACGGTTGGATAAAGTCAGTGGATCACCACCACTTAAAATAATTTCATGAACCTCAGGTTGACTTAAAATATAATTTTTAATTGCTGGCCAGTCTTCATTTTTAGGTAAATTTTCCTGATAGGGGAAGTGACGTCGAAAGCAGTAGCGGCAATGAACTGCACAGGCACCTGTTAAAGTAAGCAGGAAACGTGTTTTATATTTATGCAAAACACCAGGTAAGAGATTGGCTGCCTCTTCACCTAAAGGATCAGTAACAAATCCTGGAAAATCCTCTAGTTCAAGATGATGTGGCAAGACTTGCAGCAAAAGAGGATCAAGAGGGTCACCAATGCACATTTTTGCAACAAATGCGCGCGGTACGCGTAATTTAAACTTTTCAGAAGCCAGAACTGCCCCTGATAATAACTGTTCGGGTGAAAGCTGAAGCGCGTGTAACAATTCTAGCGGGTCAGTAATTAGGTCACTGAGTTGTGATTGCCAGTTTTGCTCTTGATATAAATAGTTTATCATGCCACACGTTAAAAATAATGCTAGTCTAGCATTAATAGATTTAAGTTAGTAAGTTTGGAGCGTGCCAGTCATGGCCAATTATTCTACAAATGATTTCAAATCAGGCCTCAAGGTTATGCTTGATGGCAACCCATGTTCAATCATGGAAAACGAATACGTAAAACCGGGTAAGGGGCAGGCGTTTAACCGCGTTAAACTGCGTAACCTGAAAACGGGCAAAGTATTAGAAAAAACATTCAAGTCAGGTGATTCACTCGAAGGCGCCGATATTGTAGAAGTAGAAATGAACTACTTGTACAACGATGGTGAAATGTGGCATTTCATGGACCCTGAATCTTTTGAACAGATTGCTGCTGATAAAAACGCTATGGGCGATGCAGCAAAATGGTTAAAAGATGATTCAAATGAAACCTGTACAATTATGCTGTTTAATGGTGTACCTTTAAACGTAAGTGCACCAAACTTCGTAACCTTAAAGATTATTGAAACTGATCCGGGTGTACGTGGTGATACCTCTGGTGGTGGCGGTAAGCCGGCAAAACTGGAAACTGGTGCAGTAGTACGTGTTCCATTATTTGTACAGCAAGAAGAAAGTGTTCGTGTAGATACCCGTACTGGTGAATACTTAGAACGTGCATAATGGTTTAAAAATAGACTATTATCAAAAGGGATGATCATGATCATCCCTTTTTTAATGCCAAAGTATTAGATGAAAACAAAAAGATGAGGAGTAGAGTCAAAAAAGGAAATTTGCAAAGGGAAAGTAGCACGATGAATAACAATAACTAACCTGCTTAAATAATTGAAATACGAGGTCAAGATGGAATCAATTCAAACTAAGTCATCCCCCTTTTCAAAATTGATCTGGGTGATTGTAGCAATTATCGGGGCAATATCTTTCGGGATACTTGCTGTCAGTCGTGGTGAACATGTTAATGCAGTCTGGTTAGTGCTTGCTGCTGCCTGTGTCTATAGTATTGCTTACCGTTTTTATAGCCTGTTTATAGCCAACAAGGTGTTTGAGCTTAATGCCAGACGGCTCACTCCAGCTTATCGGATGACCGATGGCCTGGATTATGTCCCAACCAATAAATATGTACTTTTTGGCCATCATTTTGCTGCAATTGCCGGTGCGGGACCTTTGGTAGGACCGATTCTGGCAGCCCAGATGGGGTACTTGCCCGGAACGATCTGGTTGCTGGCTGGTGTAGTACTGGCCGGTGCTGTACAGGATTTTCTGGTCCTGTTTATTTCTACCCGGCGTGATGGACGCTCACTGGGGGAAATGGCAAAACAGGAGCTTGGATCTTTTGCCGGTGTGATTGTGATGCTGGGTGCACTTGGGGTGATGATTATCATTTTGGCAGTACTGGCACTGGTCGTAGTCAAGGCTTTAACGAATAGCCCTTGGGGGGTATTCAGTATTGCAGCTACTATTCCTATTGCAATTTTCATGGGCATTTACATGCGCTATATACGCCCGGGCAAGATTGCAGAAGTCTCAGTGATTGGTTTCATTCTGATGATGCTAGCCATTGTGTATGGAGGAAATATTGCTGCACATCCATACTGGGGGCCATTTTTTACACTTTCAGGTACACAGTTGACCTGGTGTCTGATTATTTATGGTTTTGTGGCTTCAGTACTCCCAGTATGGCTGTTGCTTGCACCACGTGACTATCTATCGACCTTCTTGAAAATTGGGGTAATTGTCGGGCTGGCTATTGGTATTATTTTTGCCTTGCCAGAACTAAAAATGCCAGCTGTAACACACTTTATTGATGGTACTGGGCCTGTATTTGCCGGTTCGCTCTTTCCATTTCTGTTTATTACTATTGCCTGTGGTGCAATTTCAGGTTTTCACGCGCTCGTTTCTTCAGGTACCACACCAAAGCTGGTTGAAAATGAAGTTCATATCCGCATGATTGGTTATGGCGGTATGTTGATGGAATCTTTTGTTGCAATTATGGCAATGATCTGTGCAACGGTACTGGAACCAGGAGTATATTTTGCAATTAATGCTCCTGCTGCTGTTTTGGGCACAACAGTTGAAAGTGCAGCAGAAGCTGTACGTAATCTGGGCTTTGTTGTGACACCCGAAGCATTAGCACTGCTCGCAAAAGAGGTAGGAGAAACTACGATTTTGTCCCGTACAGGGGGAGCGCCAACATTTGCAATTGGTATGGCTCATATTATTTCCGAAATCTTTAACAGCCGTGCCATGATGTCATTCTGGTATCATTTCGCTATTCTGTTTGAGGCTTTATTCATCCTGACAGCAGTCGATGCCGGTACACGTGCCTGCCGTTTTATGGTACAGGATACAGTAGGTATTGTAATTCCGGCTGTAAAACAGTCTCATAATTTCTTTGGAAACCTGCTGGGGACTGCGGTAGCTGTAGCCGGTTGGGGGTTCTTTGTATATCAGGGCGTTGTCGATCCGCTAGGCGGTATTAACAGCTTGTGGCCATTATTTGGTATTGGTAACCAGATTCTGGCAGCAATGGCACTAATCTTAGGTACAGTCATCCTTTTCAAAATGAAGAAAGAAAAATATGTTTGGGTCACGATTTTGCCTACTATTTTCCTTTTCATCACTGCAATGACAGCAGGCTGGCAAAAAATCTTCCATGAAAATCCGAAAATTGGTTTCTTGGCGCAGGCTAATCGCTTCTCTGATGCAATTGCTCGTAATGAGATACTGGCTCCGGCAAAAAGTATTGCTGAGATGCAGATGATTGTCATGTCGAATCAGATTAATGCCGTCCTCTGCGGTTTCTTTATGATTGTGGCAATTGTGATGGTCATTGCATCTATCCGTGTAGTACGTCGTGCTTTGGCTAGCCCAACACCGACAGTAAATGAAGCACCCGCGGTATATCGTGATGAGACAGCGCCTGTAACTTCGATCAGAGGAGAGTCTTAATGAAATTGAAGCTTGCAAAAAATAGTACGACTGTTCTGGCAAAGATAATCAAGTTTACACTTTTGTCGCAAAAGCATCTGATTTTCTCTCCAAAGAACTGGTCACGTATCGCGACTTTATGGCAACGTTTGCAACAAAGTTTTCGCCTGATGGTAGGGGTGCCTGATTATCAGACTTATTTAGAACACATGAAACAGCACCATCCAGATCTTGAAGCAATGGACGCTAAAACATTTTATCGCCACTGTGTAGATTCACGTTATCCATCGGCAGGTGGAGATTTAAAAAAATGTCCATGTTAGTAATAATTTAGTAACTTAGAAAAACATAAAAACGGTGTATGTTAAATATACACCGTTTTTTTATTCAGGAAGGAAGGGGATGTGGGGAACCAACAGGCTTCAAAAGAATGAAAAAGATCAACAGAATAAAAAACTAGCCAGGCAGATAGGAGAGTATGCCTCACAAATAGACAGCTTTTTACAGCAGATCAATACCATTATTCTGGATAAACCGCAGCAAACCAAATTGGCCTTAAGTTGTTTGCTAGCAGGTGGGCATGTCCTGTTTGAAGACTTGCCCGGATTAGGTAAAACTACTTTATCGAGTGCATTAGCGCATATTGCCGGTTTAAGATTTCAGCGTATACAGTTTACCAATGACATGTTGGCCAGTGATGTAATTGGAATTAATATATTTAATCAGGCTGAACATATTTTTGAGTTTAAACCAGGCCCGGTTTTTACCCAGATTTTACTGGCTGATGAGATTAACCGTTGTAGTCCGAAAACACAGAGTGCCTTGCTGGAGGCTATGGAGGAAGGTTGTGTCACGGTAGACGGTGTCCGACATGCTTTACCTCAGCCATTTTGGGTGATTGCTACACAAAACCCTTTATTCCAGAGTGGAACTTATGCCTTGCCAGAGTCCCAGCTGGACCGTTTTTTAATGCGATTATCCTTGGGCTATCCATCGCGCCAGGCAGAAAGGATTCTGTTACAACAGGACTCGCGTCAGGCATTAATATCAACAATTGAGCATGTCTTTAGCCAGCAGGATATTCTGAATCTTCAACAACTGGCACGTAATATTTATTTAAGTGATGTAGTGCTGGATTATATTCTGGATTTGGCTGAAATGACCCGTAAAGGCCGACATGGGTTATCTACCCGCGGAATATTGGCCTTAAAAAAAGCTACGCAGGCCTATGCTCTATTAGAAAAGCGCAGTTATGCGACTACAGATGATGTACAGGCCGTATTTAATGCTGTGGTTTCTCATCGTCTCGGAACAACTGATGCAGAAAGCTATAAGCTTCTGCAAAGTGTGGCGGTTAGTTAGGAGCACACCATTTGCAGAAACATATCCAAGGCTGGCTTGCCAAGCGTTTCCGGATTGATGGGCAAAGAACCCTCAAGCAGCGGGATATACTGGTCTTTATGTATCAGCAGGGTTACCTGTATTTGGTTCTCATACTGATTACTTTTATTGCCGGCGTTAACTATGCCAATAACCTGATACTGGGTTTCTGCTTTTTAATCAGTGCTGTACTTTGTATCAGTTTTTATCTTGCTTTTAAACAGTTGCATCAACTCAAAATAGAAGTGATCGTGCCTGAAGTCGGCCGGGTAGGCCAAGCCATGCAAATAGAGATTATTTTTTATCAGGAGCGAGAGATTGTACGTTATTTAAACCTGTATTATGCAAAGCAAATCATTCCAGTTCTAGTACAGCATAAACAGCAGCGTTTTCATTTACTGGTGTGGCCAGAAGAACGCGGAGCATTACATTTACAGCGCCTACAGATATATTCTACTTATCCTTTCGGACTGGTTCGTGCCTGGACCTATCTTTATCTGGAACAAATGAGCTGGATTGCCCCTCAGGCTTTAGATTTTAAAGCTGAGAATGCTGCACAAAATGCATTACAACAGGCACAGGATATGGATGAATTTCAAGAACTGCGTGATTTTAAAACGGGTGACTCTTACCATGCGGTGTCATGGAAGCAGGCTGCTCGAGGTCAGGGCCTTTATATCAAGGTATTTGAAAGCTATCCCGAGCAGAATAAGATAGAAATTTGCTATGAGCATATGCCAAGTTCAGAGCATGAAGAAAAACTGAGTTTAATGATGGGGCTGGTAGATCAATGCGAACAGCAACAATGCCCTTATCGTTTGGTTTTACCGCAGGACGAGCTGGCCACCGGATCAGGTGAGGCTCAATTTCAGAAAGCACAAAAATTACTGGCGCAGGCTTAACCATGTTAAATCGACCTGTTCATGGCGCCATGCTGCTGGCTCTCGGGCTGATCTGGCTGGCACAACTGGCTTTCACTCCTATAATGAACAGCCTTCTATTTGCTTGTGTAATAATAAGCTTGGCATGGCAATATCATAAAAATCTCCATAAAAAACAATCTAAAATTTTTCAGGTCATTTTTGTTCTATTCAGCTTTGCTGCGATTTACTGGCAGTATCGGAGTTTCATCGGTGTAGAAGCAGGGGTAACACTATTAGCAGTTGGCCTGTATGGTAAAGCTTTAGAGACTCGAACTCGGCGTGATTATCTAATTATTTTTAACTTTGCACTATTTGTAAGCGCCAGCCTGTTCCTTTACAGCCAAAACATCGGGATGGCTATCCTGATCTTATGTTCACTCATCAGCTGCTTGATCGGGCTGTACCGGATTCAGATAAGTGATTTTCAACAAGAGCAGGTTAAAGGCCGTTTAAGAAAGGACTTTCAGCATGTAACTAAGCTGATTCTGTATGCCATACCATTTTTTATAGTACTATTTATTTTTTTCCCACGGTTGCCTCCACTCTGGTCAGTACCATTACAGACCGATCGTGCCACCACCGGCATAAGTGACCGGATGTCACCAGGAGATATCGCCCAGATTTCTCAATCCAGTGCGCTGGCATTCCGGATTTTAGGCAATATACAGAAACTACCTGAGCGTGAGCAGCTGTACTGGCGCGCGATGGTGCTGGATGAATTTGATGGACGGACTTGGACTAGCCATTTTATTAATCAGCAACCTAAGACATTGCCATCTCTTCATATAACTGACGGGCTAGATTACCAGTATCTGCCTGCTGACTCACAACAGCAATGGGTAATATCGCTTGAAAAGTCTATTCCTTTACAGGCGAACTTCCAGTTACATCAAGACTGGAGTATTACTCCAACCCGTCCAAATCAGGGTGCACAGCCCATTCGACTGCAATGGTTGGGACAGTCAGCTCAGACGGTAGCACCCCAGTATTCGGATACAGTTCAGGCTATAAACCTGAAAGTACCGAGTAGCACTGATCCCCGGACCCGGCAGTTAGCCAGCAATTTATTTAAACAGAGTAATCAGCAACCTGCCCGGTATGTAGAGAATGTATTGAACTGGTATCGTCGCAATGGCTTTGTCTATACTTTAAGTCCAGGCCGTCTCGGGCAAGACAGAATAGATGAATTCCTGTTTAAGTCCCGGCAGGGTTTCTGTGAGCATTATGCAGGTAGTTTTACAATGTTGATGCGCTATGCCGGTATTCCTGCTCGGGTAGTAGTCGGGTATCAGGGAGGACAACCGGCTCCAGATGGACAAAGCTGGGAGGTGCGACAGATGGATGCTCATGCGTGGTCGGAAGTCTATTTAAATGGCCAGTGGCATCGAGTTGATGCAACAGCTGCGGTAGCACCAGAACGGGTAGGGTCGGGCATGCAGGACTATCTGGAACAAGAGCCTTCTACACTAGGCAATAATCACCGTTCTGGCTTGCAATATCAACAGTTTGCTTTGCTTAAAAATATTCGGGTATGGAGTGATTATGCTTCTTATCAATGGCAAAGCAAGGTCGTAGGATATGATACTGATAAACAAAAAAACTGGCTTGCACGTTTAGGTTTAAAATCTGTCTATAGCTATA
Organism: Acinetobacter sp. UNC436CL71CviS28; assembly: GCF_000620525.1. NCBI lineage: Bacteria > Pseudomonadati > Pseudomonadota > Gammaproteobacteria > Moraxellales > Moraxellaceae > Acinetobacter > Acinetobacter sp. UNC436CL71CviS28. Next base: position 12,720 of record NZ_JIBB01000025.1, on the reverse strand, counting down.
TTCTGATTTTGTTTATTAGTATTGTGATGCTGGTTCTAATCTACTTGTTGATACAGTATCGTCAAAATCTGCAAAAAATGACCCCTTATGAACGTTCTATAAGAAAATTTACTAAGAATCTTCCCGTTGAACTGCATAAGGACTCTTATGAGACTTTTCAACATTGGATGATAAGATTGGCTCAATACAGTAATGATACAAGTTCTTTTTATGAACTAGCTCAACTTGACCAAAAAATTCGGTTCATGCAACAGGACACACCAGAGAATCTTAAAATGTTTAAGAAATTGCTTAAAGACTGTTCATTTGCTTTAAAGCTGAATAAAAAAACTTGTCAGAAAAATAAAAAATGCATATGATGCAAAACACTTAGGCGTATAGCTCAGTTGGTTAGAGCGCTACGTTGACATCGTAGAGGTCTCCAGTTCGAGTCTGGATATGCCTACCAAATATGACACCTTATGGTGTAAAGGTTTCAAGGAAATACAAGTACTTGAAGCCTTTTTTTATTGCCTGTCACTTTTATCTTATTTTTGGTCATGTTGGTCAAACTGGCGGATTTCGCCAGTTTGCGGTTATGATTTACGTCAGAATTACGTCAAGGTTTCCGAGTTTACGTCATGAAGATACCAAAACCGAGAAAACGCGGGCAAAGCTACTTTATTGAAATTATGGTTAAGGGTAAGCGCCATTCTGCTACCCGAGATACTGAAAAAGAATGTGAGCAATGGGCTGCCCAAAAAATATTAGAAAGCAAAGCCAAACAGGCTGCCGATGATCTTGGAATAAAGCCACACTATCCATTCAAAACGCTTTTTTATAAATACTATGATGAAGTCGGTAAAAAGCTTCGTGGTGCCAAATACGTTAAAGAACAGCTCAAGCCATTCGATGAGAAGTTTGGCGCTTTGGCTGAAATGTCGATTCATGACATCACACCCAAGCATTTAACAAACTGGCGAAACAAAAGACTTAAAGAAGTAGGTGCAAACACTGTGCTTCGGGAAATGGCTTTATATAGCTCTGTATTTTCTTATGCCATTAAAGAGCTATTCCTTTTGGACAGCAATCCTTGGTCTCTAGTTAAGAAACCACAGAAGCCAAAGTCTCGACATAGAAGAATCCGGGAAGATGAGATTGCCCAGATTCTAAGCGCACTAGACTATCACGAAGGCAAGGTCCCAATGCTCCCTGAGCACTATGTTGCATGGGCTTTTCTATTTGCCATGGAAACCGCCATGCGTAGAGGGGAGATACTTGGTATTCAGATGAAAGATATTTATGATCGTCATGTCCATTTGCCGAAAACTAAAAATGGTGATGCCCGTAATGTTCCTTTAACCAAAAAGGCATTAGCTTTGCTTGAGCTAATCCGGCATGACGGAACCAAACTAATTCCTCAGACTGAGAATGCTTTTAGATTAATGTGGGAGCGCAGAAAGGAGAAGGCAGGGCTATCTGATATTCATTTTCACGATACTCGCCATGAAGCAATTACACGGTTTGTGAATAATCAAAAGCTACCGGTTGAAGTGTTAGCCAAAGTGACAGGGCACAGGAATATCAAGATGCTTGTGAATACTTATTACAACCCTGATGTGAATGATATTGCAGATATGCTAGATGCATAAATTAAAGCCCCATTATAGGGGCTTGATTGGAATGTTTCCGTAATACTTATACCACCCGATACCGTCGGCATATCCATATAGCTGACTTGATATTATCTTGCAGTAAATAATATCCCCGAATATCAAGTTATAATGCGTCGCACCCTCTGGCGCGTTCTTTCTGATTTCATTTAGATCCATTAGTTTTTCCTTGGTCTGCCTACGCGTTTACTTGGTTTTTCGCTCAAGACCAGATGTGCTTCATCCGGATTGTATTGTGATTTCCCTCTAGTGCCACGGTTGATATGAGCACATCGCGACCTAACTGTTTCTTCACTGATATTGTAAATTTCCGCAAGATATTTAGATCCGACCAGTTTTGGACTTACATCTTTGATTGCCACAACCTTCGCACCACCAACCTCAGCCCCTAAAAAGAGCTGAGGCACCTCACCTTGTACAGTGATCTGGTATATACCCATCAAACCACCTCCAATCTTTTACCTGCTTCGATTTCTGCATCGGTAGCGTGTCTAACATAAAAATAAGGCTTATACTTATTAGACAAAACATAACTTGCGTTAAAATCATCACTCTCACACACTAATAGCTTATCGAATATAGATTTAACTGTTAGTACATCATTGCTGGGATAATCTGTTATCTCTACAACCTTATCCCCAACCTCAAAAATATTGTGCTGGCGGCGGTATTCGAGAAGCTCCTTCCGATATTTACCCAGTTGCAACCAATCGACATCGATTGCATTTACTTCAATCCAACCTTTAGCCTTTTCATATTCATCAAGTGTTTTAATCATCTATGTTAACCTCATAGTTATTTAAGGCATTAAAAACATCAACATCTAGTCTATCTTTAAATTTAGCAATCACCTTTTTAATATGAGCCTCCTTATGCTTCTTATAAAAAAGAAAAGCATCATTGGGTGTATCAAACACATTCCCCTTTACTTGCTCGCCTTTCAAAAAACCCAAAGACGCCACATACTTTCCTTTTGATTTTGAGAAAGTTACTCCTATGGGCAAGTCTCCTCTACAGGCTTTTCTATTAGTGATAAGTTTGTTTATCTCTTGTGGAACTAACCGACAAAGCTCAGGTGAATAAACTTTGTTGCCCTTGAGGATTATATCCTTGTCCAAGTTAACCGCCCGCTTTTCGGAGATATGTTCATAACCTTTCATTTTTATTATGTCATCATAGAAGTTCATAAAATTGTGCCACCGATCACAAACATAACACCCTTTGTATTGAGGGCATTTTTTTTGGAAAGACTCACTGTAGCATCTCCTTAGCATTTCTCTCCATAGCACGTATTCGCTGGTGTGCTTCCCGTTAACTTTTGCGGGTATGTTTGATGTGTTGTAACCAACTCCTGCCACACCAGTTCTTGATTTGTGTCTAGCCTTAGACCCGCCCAACTGTTCAATCAGATTCATACCACCTCTCCCAAACTGATGACCACTTCTTCCGGCAAATCACTGTCTTTTAGGATCATCTCAAAACCCCATCGCAGCCAGACCAAACCCAATCAGCCCCAACAGCAGCCAACCCAAAAACAAATATTCGAGGTGTTCCATGTGATGTTTTTTCATGTGGACTCCTGGGCTTCGATCATAGCTTGATAGACATCGCCATATTTAAATGCAGATAATCGACCATCTATTTCTTTAGCAGCCTGAGCCATACTATTTGTGCACTGGCGCGGCATTAGAACAAACCCTTCCGGCACCGCTTGGGCTGCTTGCCATATCTCATGTGACAACTGAACGTATGAACTACGATATTTGCCATTACGAATTTCTAAAACAGATTCAAAAGGACAGTCTTTGTTTTTTAATGACTCAACCATCCCCTTATAAAAATTAGTCTTTGAAAATGCTAATTCAAAAGCTTCATCTTTCTTATCCATCTTCACCACCAATCTTTTATTAAAATAAATAACTATGCTAAAAATCCGGGCTACTTTTTTATTAAAGTAGGTTTATGCGACTTTTAGCTTCTGATTTAATGCGAGCTGGTCAATTGCCCGATCTATCGTTTTGTTAAAAGCAATCACGCTTTCCTCAAGCCCGGCAATATCTAAATCTTTTGCAAACACACGAATAATTACGAGTTGCAAATACTCAGGCAGGCGAGGGTCATAACTCACGAAGTCGCACCATTGGCGTTTTGTGCAAGCCAACTGCCATGTAATTTGTGGAATGTACTCATCTGGCACTTTGCGACTGAGCAACGTGTTTAAATGCGTAGTCGTGTTTGGGCACTTCACTTCAAGCTGACCCTGCTTGCCAACCAACCCATCAGGAGAAGCGCCAGACAACGGGATAGAAGGGTGGTCAATTAGGCCTGTACCTTCTACAAATTCACCTGTTTCATTTTCATAGGCTGTGATTGCATGTGGCTCGTGATCGATTCCCCATTGCATCAACTGAGTAGTTTTAGTTTCTTCCTGAACGCCAGTGAGGCGCTCGGAAAGAATGATTAAGCCTAATGAATTAAGCACTTTGCCCTTGGCTGGCTTGGCATCTATATCCTTGATGCGACTAGCAGTTACTTTGCCACATCGCTCAGAATGCCAGTCATCACTACGCTGGAGAATGTTCATAGGTTTCTCCTTCGCGAGCCAAAGCCTGATCAGCAAATTGTGCGATTTCTTTTAGACCTGCAGCATGATTTGACCAGAATGTATTTTTTAGATTGCTGCTTGGCAGGACAGAGTAGGCGGACTGCAGGCGCTTGGTTCCGTACTGCGCTTCATTTTTGAAGTGTGGCAGGTGTTCGGCTTCAAATGCTTGGTAGCCCTCTGGTACAGTGCTATTGGTTACGCCAGAAACAGTTTTAACTTCTTGATTTTCAGCAATACGCTCAGCCTCATCTTGATCATGAATGCCTACAAAACCGAAGGCTAAACGTGCGCACTGGATAGTAGCTTTATGGCGCAAGAAGCGTGAAGGATGGCTTTGCCATGGGCCTTCAACTACATAACCAGATTTCGATTTAAATGGAGCGCGGTAACACTCAGCCAAGTATTCGCGGACAATAGTAGGGTGTTCACGGTCTTTGCGGTAGATAATACATTCCACCCACTCAGGCGCTTCAACCTTGGCACCATCCATTTGAACCATGTTTTCTGAAAACCTAAATTCCATGCCGTTGAAATTAGAGTTCCCATTGATGATGCGAGACCAACCATCTACACCAACAACCGGAATAATCCCCTTGTTTTTATCTGGAAAAGCATAGATTTCTTTTGTCCAAGGATTTAGCTTGTATTGGCCTGCAACAATTAAGAGAGAAGCCATTTGAGCATCAGTTGCAGGCGTTTCAGTACGAAAAGCTGTTTGAATCAGTGTATCTTTCAGCTCTTGCGGATCTATATTTGATAAACCCAATACATCTGCAACCTGTGCAATTTGAGCTGTAACTAAGGTATTTACCGGTGCATTCATATTCTTCTCCTAAGCAACCTGTGCCAATTCCATCCCAAACAATCCAATTTCGCGCTTCACTTCTTCTAAATTCGTGAAGTAATCAAACTGCTGAGTCGTCAATTCATCAATTGCGATAAACTCATCGTTAAACACACAGTCATCCGGCAGACCACGGTAAGTCTTAACTGTGCACACCTGGTCTGTGTCGACTGTGCCGTCCTGTAGCACTAAAATGGATAGCGTGACGCGCTGGGTGTGCAAGTCATCAAGCAGCATGTACTGCGTATCCAAGTGAATTTCGATGCGGCCAAAGTAGTGGGCTGCAAAATCAGGGTCGTAGTCGTGAGTGCTGAACTGCTCGGCAAAAGCGGTTTTGATTTTCATTGCTGCACCTCACGAACTTCTAATCTGTAAGTTTTGCCTTTTACTTCAAACTGCAAGCAAATTTCTTCTTTCAAAAGGTGCTGCGCCACAGCACTAACAGCGGTATCAGTCACATCATCTTTTTCGCCAATAAACATTTGGTTTTTAGGATTAACGCGACCTGCATAAATTCGACCAGTCAGCATTGACGACATGACTTTTATTGGATTTTTAGCCATCACTAAGCCTCCTTCGTCACAACAAGCTGTTCTTCAAACTCAGTCGTAAGCTCTGCAACGATTTTGCTGGTCATACCTTCTTCAAAATCAGGTGCACCTAAATCGCGGTCATCCGGGGTGATAAATCGAATTTCCCCAAGTTCAATCCATTGCTGACCATCTTCATTGACTTGCAGAACCTCAACTTGTAGTGAGCAATCCTCCTGACCTTCTAGCCATACGATTGCCTTGCCGATTGATTCCGTGCCTTCGTGTTCATGTGGGTAAAGCTTGCCCTGAACTGATAGCTCTTGAAGGGCAACGAATGGTTTAGCCTGATTGATAGAGACTTCAACTTCTTGTGCAGGCCCACTTGCATCGGCGTAGTTGCAGCCTGATACTACTGAAGCAATTAGGAGGCTATTGAATAAAGTAAGTTTTGCATTCATAATTAATTCACTCACTGAGTAAAAGTCCCTGTCCGTCGAAAGCTAGGGGCTTTTTTGTTGTCTTGGTGAATTAAATATCGCATTTCCGATATTATTAGTCAATAGGAAATCCGATAAAAATATAGAAAAACCGATATTTTTATTTTTAACTATGTTTTGATAGACAAAAGAAAACCCACACGGGGTGGGTTGAGAAGGGAGTTAAGAAAACTAAGAAAGCAAAGATCTACTTGATAGGAGTGTGCTTGCAGGCATAATACTGGCAAAATTGGCTAAAATTTGACTCTCCCTTTTAAATGCCTCTTTATTCTCTCTATCCTCAAGAACGATTTGAATCTTAGCTTCTTCATTTAAATTGGTTACATCAACGATCTTTCTGAGTAAATTCCCAGTTTTTTCTGCTTTAGGTTTGGCATAATCAACCAGCTTATTTCCAGCTTGAAAATTAAAACTGTGTTCACTGCCAGAGTGCCCGAGTATCTTTGGTTTTAAGATTAAACTTTCACCAAACTTAAGAGATAAAAAATCATAGATAGCATCAAGAATCTCTCTAAGTTCTTGATTATTTGTGGTTCTAGGGGAGTAGGTAGTTAAGTGAGACAAGACATCCAAATAACGTCCTATAGCCAGATCAACATCCTCTGACTGCGCCTCTAAAATTAAACCCTGATTTTCAAACTGCACACTGTTATCTAGTCTCTTGACTAATCTTTGCATGGTTTTTTCAGCGTTTTCAGGATTAGGAAGGGATTGTGCAAAATAGTTAAAATTTAGTCCAAAATCTTCAATTTTTACAAGACCACTGGGGTTTTGACTAATAAAATATATTGATGGTCGGCCACCAGTAAAGATATGAGGCGTACTTACACACAAGGTATTATCGGTAGCCCAGTATGATTGATTGCCATGCTTGTTAAAAATGGAAGTTAGCAGATTATTCATAAGTCTAGCTCTCCATTAAACGGTGGGATGTGATTTCCAAATATTTCCAAGTTGGTTCTAGAGCTAAAATCATTTAGCCAATTGAACCAATTCCAGCCTTGAGATGTTTCTCTTGCTTCGCAAGTTACATTCAAAGCTACATAATGAGGACCATAGCAAGTTAGGCCTTCTTCAACATGACTACGCTCTTCAAGGGGCAAAACCTCAAGTTGGGCTGCAATATTCTGATGATTCTTATGATTAAGAATCAGCGCAAATGAGTGGTACTCATAATGAACAGCTCTTGTGCTTAAAAACAAGAGAGATCCGCCCTGAATGGTTTCCCCATCTTCATTATATACAACATTGGTTCTCCATATATTTTTATTTGTGGCTGTGGGGTGCTGCATCATTTCAACACCTTCATATACAAATTTTTTTTGTAATAAAAAATCTTTCAATGTCTGATTGGAAACATTAAAGGTTCTGCTCGATTTTTGCAAAACACCCCTCCAGGTTTAATAGAAGCCATCCCTAGCTTACAGCTTAATTTAATAATGACTCTTTTCAATTCTTACGTGGTTTCTTCTTAGCTCGATAAACATAGCGAATACAATCCACTACCTCCCCAAGAAACTCGCACTCCTCATCCAGTGGAATAATATTTGGTTTAAAATCAGGGTTTATTGCCTTGAGGTACTTAGTGCCATCTGGTTCGATAACCAGTTTCTTGAAGGTTGCTTCGTCAACCTTCCTGACCACTACAATGTCACCAGAATTCATGTCGCAAAATGGCAAGGTTGGATCAACTAGGATGTAATCACCTTCATGAAATTCCGGATAATTACTTAGTCCTTGTACCTTCAAGTAAAAGCATTTTTCACAGTCTCCATCTGGAAGCGGCAGCCACTCCTCAACCTCAGACATATCAACAGCTTCAACATTCGTCATCGTACCTGCTTGAACCCATGACAGAACAGGAGCCATACGAGGGGAGATTGGAATAACGTTTGTTAGAGAGTCTTCACTAAATGCGCCTTTTTTTAGTTCTTCGGCAGTAACCCCAAGGGCATTAGCCAGTTCAAGAATAGAACCAGTTGACTTTGCATTGCCGGTTTCTAAATCTGATATTACAGACTGCTTTACCCCAGACTTTTGAGCTAACTGCTTTTGGGTCATTTTCTTCGCTTTGCGAATATTTTTTAAATTTTCACCCAAAGTTGGCATGAGTATTTTTCCTTAAGTACTGCTATCGGAATTCTGATACAAATCACAATCGGTTTGGCTATTGTATAAATATCGGAAAACCTATATATTGGTTTAAAAATATAGGAGGTTCTTATGAATCAGTGGCAAAACATGATTTCTGAATTGCGCAATCAAGGCCTAACTCAGACCCAAATCGGCATAGAAATCGGCTGTTCCCAAAATTATGTAAGTGATCTGGAACGTGGTGTATGTGGTAAGCGCCTTTCACATGGTCTGGCAACAAAACTCCAAAAGCTTTGGAAAAAGCATTGCAAAACTAAACAAGTGGCATAGGTGAATTTATGAGTCTTGAAAAGAAATCTACGCATGTTCGTTTATCTCCTGAAAATCATGAACGGGCACGTGTTCTATCCAATATCAAAGGAAAGGACTTGGCCCAGTATCTCGCCTGGCTACTCGAAAAAGAGATTGCTGGTGAGTGGCATGTTCTCAGTATAGAGGCTCGAAATATGGAGCGCTTGGGAGTATCTGCTTTACTAAGGGATTTAAGTACAGAGGTGTTTATCGCTGAGGGATCGGAAGGGATTCACGGGGATTCAGACAAAGAAAAAGCCTGATGGATGAGATCAGGCTTTTAGTGTTCACCAACATTAGGAAATCTAAATGAACAAATCAAATTTAGCACACAACTTATGCAGTATCAAATGCATAAGCCCTAAACGGAATCATTTATTTAATGATTTACCCCTTACAAGCCCCTTTGAAGGAGCTTAGAAGCTATGCGTGAATATGGGAAAGTTTCCCCACACTTTTGGACTGGCTCAACTGGCAAACAGTTAAGGCAGTGCCCGGAATCTGTCGTGGTGTCCCTGTACCTAATGACCTGTCCTCATGCCAACATGCTAGGCCTTTATTACATGCCTCTTTTGTATGTTGCTCACGAAACTGGACTAGGCATAGAAGGGGCATCGAAGGGGCTTAAATGGGCTTGTAAAGCTGGTTTTTGTAGTTATGACGATGCTTCTGAAATGGTGTGGGTGCATGAGATGGCTCGCTTCCAGATCGCCGACAAATTAAAGAATACAGATAAGCGTAGTATTGGGGTTCAAAACGAGTACAACTCATTACCTTCAAACCCTTATCTGGAAAGCTTTTACAACAAATACAGCCAAGCATTTTGCATGACTGAAAAGCGTGAAAATATCACTAAAAAACCAGTAGAAAACGAAGCCCCTTCCAAGCCCCTTGCAAGCCAAGAGCAGGAACAGGAGCAGGAACAAGAGAATACACACACAAACGCGCAGGAAGAAAATTCAGGTGCTCAAGTTTGGAATCCAAATTTTGAAAACCTAAGCTCAATTCTGAGAAGCACAAAATATTCTCACCGTATTTCTGAAATTCTCAGTATGCAAGATTTCCAATTCCATCTTGGAAACTTCAACACTCACCATGAGAACAATTTCCAGCTCACTGACAACCAGAAGCTGAGAAAGTTTGCACAGTGGATTGTTGAGGAATTTGAAAAAGATCTCGAAAAAGCTGAACGCAAAAACAAACAGGTAACTGGCTACTCTCGTTCTGAGAAACCAGGCTCAAGAAATGTCAATGATGCTTGGGGTGATGAAAAGCAATACGCACCAGCAACAGACGATGTAGACACGGAGGGCATGCTATGAACGCAATGCATACTCAGTTTCAACAAACGATTCAGCTTTCCTCTGAATTCTGCTCTAAACACAGCGAAGCAATGGTCACGATGTTTGGCCGGTCCGTTTGTAAGTCATGCGCAGTTGAAGCCGTCACCAAAGCCCAAGATGAACATGCTCACTCTGTAAACCAGATGGTACGTGAAAAACACTTCGCCGGAGCCATGTTGCCTAAGCGTCATGCTGAAAGTGGTTTTCTCAATTACCAGGTTAGTAACGACGGCCAGAAAACTGCAAAGCATCAGTGTGCCACTTTCGCCAAAGACTTCAACAAAGGCGTACAGCGTAATCTGATCATGGTGGGACGTACTGGTACAGGTAAAACCCATCTTGCGTGTGCTGTGGCTCGTAATGTTCTGGATAAACAGAAATATGCCCGTTATGTGACTTCTGAGGATATGGCAAACGAGATTGCGAATGCATGGAAGAAAACAGACGACAACGAAAGCAATGCAGTGTTCCGCTTTGCCGAATATGACTTGCTGATCCTGGATGAATACGGCCTGAATGATCAGCACGAAAACCGCTTAAAGCTGGTCCATAAAGTCCTCTATGCCCGTTATGACGAAGCAAAGCCGACGATGCTGATTTCTAACTGGACCATCAAGCAGCTTGAAGAAAACTTGGGTGATCGCTTGTGGTCCAGGTTCCAGCATGGCGGATTGACGGTAGTTCAGTGTAACTGGGCTGATGCTCGTATCGGAGGTGCTCTATGACCCACAAATCAACATGCCTCTGCTTCACATGCAGCAAGTCTAAGCGTAGAGCCAGTTCAAAACGTACTCCCAAGCCGAAGCAGTACGAGTACAAGAATCTGGATATGAGCAAGATTGATCAGTACAGCGAGCAGCGGATCAGAGCGTTGTGGAGTATGGGAGGTGGGGTGTGAAAGATCAGCATGACAACAAAACCGTGGATTGGGTGGGTCAATTTTCCAGAGCATGGGCCATGCCAAATAAAAATACATTTTCTATTAAGCCCATCAGAGAGCTAATTGAAAAACATAACAGCTGCGAATTATTGAGCATTGATCCTTTTGCAAATACTTCACGAATAGCAAAGGTCACCAACGATATTGATTGGACTATGGATACGGACTTTGCACTTGATGCTTTGAGTTTCTTAAAGACTTTTGAGGATGAGTCTGTAGACCTCGTTTTATTTGATCCGCCTTACAGCCCAAGACAAGTTTCAGAGTGCTATAAAAAATTAGGCTTATCAGTGAGTAGCCAGGACACACAGGCCAAATTCTGGGGAGATCTTAAAAAGGAAATTGCCCGCATCACTAAAGTAGGTGGAAAAGTTTTGTCATTCGGTTGGAACTCTAATGGTATTGGCAAAACAAAAGGTTTTCAGATTGTCGAGCTATTAACCGTGGCCCATGGTGGCAATCACAACGACACCATTTGCACTGTTGAAATCAAGGTCAGTAGTCAAGGAGGTGGGGCATGAAGCTAGGTCTAAAAGGTTCCGGGATTTCGTGGTTCGAGAAATACTTCGCCATTCTCCTCTTTGCTGTTCATGCGGAGCCATTCAAGGTGCTGGATGTGAGAGAAGCGGTACTTGATGAGAAGCAGGCAGTGATCAGGGGGTATTTATATCACCTAGTGAGACTTGGTTATCTCGAAAAAATAAATACAACCACCTTTCGTGCAACGGATTACGCAAAACAACTATTTGGAGCCACCGCATGACTAAGCATGACAACGTGAGCCTAGGGGGAATTATGAAAGCAACTGAGTTTGTTAAGAAGTTTGGATTAAACACCACAGAGAACTATGCCGACCATTGCGTAAATATTAATGACCTAAAACGCATTGTTGAGAGTCATGAGCTAGTTGAGAGGTGTGGCGGTTTAAACTCTCTAAAAGCATGGGTAAAAGAGACAAAGAGCAAACTCAGTCTTGCGACTTATTTTCATTGCAACAAGCCACTTGTTCTCATTCAAATTGAGAAGGCTGAACAAGCCATCGCAGACGTGGAGGCATGCCATGAAGTCAATTGAGGATATGGCGCATGAGTATGCCTTGCTGCACATGAGTATGCCGCGCTATCACGATGTGGATGATAGGGAAATTGTTGCTTGGGCTGTGGAATATGCTCAAGCCATGCAAACCGAACTCAATAAACTCAACCGAGGCGTACCAGATGCCATTCTTGAAGCTGAACGCCGGAAGTGTGAGCACTTTTGGGGTAATCAAGTAACAGGTGGTGTAGTTGAAAGCTGCATGATCTGCGGACAGCGTAGGGAGGAAGGGTGATGAGAGGTTTCGAAAAATGGTTTAAGGATCAAGACTTCTACACAAACATGCGGTTCATTCATGGTGACAGGCTGTTTGATAAGGATGGTGATATTTATCGGGTGTTGCCAGTGCAGATAGCTTATCAGGGCTGGAATGCTCGTCAGAGTGAAATTGGTGAGTTAAAAGCCCAGCTCGAATGCTGCCGGAAAGAGAATGCAGTGCTGTTGGGGAAGGTGGGTGAGTTGAAGCGAGGTGCTAATGACTAACCTCCGCATCACCACAGCACAAGCGCGTAAAGCCGGACTAGGCCCTCGATTTAGTGTGAAAACCAAGTCGGGGAAAAAGAATAGGGTGGGCGTATAAATGGGCGCAAAACTTACAGAAAATCCAGAAGCTAAAAAGAAAGCTAATGATTATTGGAAAACCTATCTGGAGCTAAAGAGTGTTCATAAAACTGCGGATGCACATGGAACATCGCATAGTGTGGTTCATAGGCATCTAAGGGCATTTGGCTATAGGTTGAAAGGCGAGAAATTCACCAAGCAAGAT